>WFXS01000109.1 GCA_015490465.1 Caldifarciminota bacterium | reverse complement strand
GACTATCTCCTGAAGGTCCTTGTCCTTCTGGAGGACGTCCGTCATCCATATACGTAGATCCGTCCAGTCTTCGGCGACGTTCTCCTCAAACCAGTGCTTAATGAGGCTGTAGTAAAGGGTGTAGGATATGTTCCAGTTGATGGCGGGGTAGTGCCTCGCACGGGCGAGGGAGGAGTCAAGCGCCCAGAAACCACCGACGACCCTCAGGGTACTCTGGACAACCGGCTCGGAGAAGTCCCCACCCGGAGGGGAGACGGCACCCACGGCCGTAACGGAACCCTGTTCACCGCTCAGGGCGACTACGCGTCCCGTCCTCTCGTAGAAGGCGGCCAGCTTGGAGGCGAGGTAGGTGGGATAACCCTCCTCACCGGGCATCTCCTCAAGTCGGGAGGACATCTCACGGAGAGCCTCCGCCCAACGGCTGGTGGAGTCGGCCAGAAGCAGAACGTTGTATCCCATATCCCTGTAGTACTCGGCGAGGGTTATACCGGTGTAGATTGACGCCTCACGGGCCGCAACGGGCATGTTGGACGTGTTAACCACGAGTATGGTACGATCCATCAGGGGGCCTCCCGTCTTCGGGTCCACCAGCTCCGGGAACTCCACTATAACCTCCGTCATCTCGTTACCGCGCTCCCCACAACCGATGTAGATAACTATATCAACCAGAGAGTGCTTTGCAAGGCTCTGCTCGGTTACCGTCTTACCCGTACCAAAACCGCCCGGTATGGCGGCGTTCCCTCCGAGGGCTATGGGGAAGAGGAAGTCAAGGATACGCATCCCGGTTATGAGGGGTACGGTGGGAAGGAGTTTCTCCCTGTTGGGACGGGCTACACGGACGGGCCAACGGTGGGCAAGGGCTACCTCGTGGGTCTTGCCCTTGGAGTCTTTGAGGACGGCTACGGTCTCCCATACGGTAAACTCCCCCTCCCTTATGTCTTCAACCGTCAGTTCCTCGTCGTAGTTGGGTACGATGTTGGGAGGAACCATAACCTTATGGACTATGCTTTTGGTCTCCGGAACCGTTCCTATTATGGCCCCCGGCCTAATCTTGTCCCCCACCTTCACCGTGGGTGTGAACTTCCATCTCCTGTCCCTCGGAAGGGCGGGTACGTCCACCCCCCTCTTAACGAAATCTCCGACCTTTACCCTTATCTGGTCAAGGGGCCTCTGAATACCGTCAAAGGCCTGTGTCAAAAGACCGGGACCCAGTTCAACGGCGAGGGGCTGTCCGGTCCTCTCAACCGGCTCCCCCACCATCAGACCGGAGGTATCCTCGTACACCTGTATGAAGGCCTGATCCCCGGAGATCCTTATAACCTCACCGACGAGTCCCTCTTCGCCGACGCGGACGACCTCGTTCATCTGGACCCCTTCAAGGCCCTTCGCAACCACGAGGGCCCCAGAAATCCTGTATATCTTTCCAGCCATAGTCGGCTATTCTAAAGGAGTGGGCTGAAGTTTTGGAGTCCCAATACGTCTTTACGAGGGAACGCATGGAGATGTTATCCGATGCATCGGCTACCCATATACATCTCACCCCAAATGTTCCCCCAATCTTCAGAGATAATATCAGAAGGCGCACAGCAGTAAAGACGATCATCTCTCCTCCTCCTTTTTCAGATACACGTAAAGGGGCGATACCTCAAACCGGACGTAGTATATCCCCGGTTCCTTTCTCTTTATGGCTCCTATAACAACCTCAACCATACCGTCGGGGTACCTGTGTCTGTAGAGCAGGTAGTACTCTGCCTTGTATCTCCCTTCAAAGGTGGTATCCGTGGTATCAACGTCGTACATGCCAGCAGGCCTGAGAACCACCCTCCTCCATCCATCCGTGCCTCCGGGGAAATTGTACAAAGGTCTTAACTTACCTATACCCGTGCGGGTTATACCATGACCTCCAGCATAGCACGGGAAGTTGCACTTCACAAAGAGGACGATACTGTCAATATCATCAAGGAAGAGCTTGCCTTTGATGAGCATGTAGGGATCACCACCTTCGTATTTCTCAAAACCGTACTCGTAGGTGTCGTACCACGTATCCTGAAGGGCTATGTGGTTTCCGAGTTTGAGGGTGTACCCCTGAGGTCCCTCCGGCAGGGGTGTGGTGTCAGCCTCTTGAAAGTACTCCCATACCTCCCATCTCCCAAAGAGGGAGTCCGGTGCAGGCTCAACCGAAAGTAATAGTTGAAGGGGCATAAACCGAATTTTAAGTGCGTTATCGCACCTCACGGGAGCGCCCATTTCACAAGGCATATCGGATCAGTTCCGTACCCGTAGGTTTCTATCGGCAGATACGACCGATCGCCAAAATGTTTCAGGCAAATCCCTTCACCAAAACGCCTCTGCAGGAGTAGAATACCCTCTCCATGAGCAAGATAAACGAAGTTATAGCCCGTGTAAAGGAAACTTACGGTGAAACGGAACCGGAGTTTGTGCAGGCCGTTACGGAGGTTCTGGAGAGCATCAAACCCGTGGAGGAAAAGCACCCCGAATTCATCAAGGCAGGCGTGTACGACCGCATAGTGGAGCCGGATCGCGTCATCATGTTCAAGATAACGTGGGAGGACGACAAAGGAAACATCCGGGTGAACAGGGGATACCGCGTGGAGTTCAACGGAGCCATAGGACCCTACAAGGGCGGTCTCAGGTTCCGCAAATCCGTCAACCTCGGTATCGTAAAGTTTCTGGGATTTGAGCAGGTGTTTAAAAACGCCCTCACAGGCCTTCCTATGGGTGGTGGTAAAGGAGGATCCGACTTTGATCCCAAGGGCAAGAGCGATAATGAGGTGATGCGTTTCTGCTACGCCTTCATGTCCGAGCTCTTCCGCCATATAGGACCCTATACCGACGTGCCTGCCGGGGACATAGGTGTGGGCGCCCGCGAGGTAGGGTACCTGTACGGAGCCTACAAGAAGTTCAAAAACGAGCATACCGGAGCCATAACGGGCAAAGCATACGAGTACGGTGGTAGCCTTATGAGGCCCGAAGCTACCGGCTACGGTCTCCTGTACTTCACGGAGGAGATGCTATCCCACAGAGGCAAATCCGTTAAAGGCAAGATCGTTGCCGTGAGCGGTTCCGGAAACGTTGCCCTCTACGCCATAGAGAAGGCCAACGAGATGGGAGCAAAGGTAGTCTTCGCCTCGGACTCCAAAGGCACGGTATACGACCCCGCCGGCATCTCCGGAGAGAAGTTCGCCTTCCTCAAGGACCTGAAGGAGAGGAGGAGGGGCCGCATAAAGGAGTACGCCGAGAAGTACAACGTGGCCTACTTTGAAGGAAAGTCCGTATGGGACGTTATAAAGGACGAGGGTATAAAGGTGGATATAGCCCTACCCTCCGCCACCCAGAACGAGATCCACAGGGAACATGCCGAAGCCCTCATAAAGGCGGGCGTAATAGCCGTGGCAGAGGGGGCGAACATGCCCTCCACCCCTGAGGCCATAGATGTCTACAGGGACGCCGGAATACTCTACGGCCCCGCCAAGGCCGCCAACGCCGGGGGTGTGGCCGTATCCGGTCTGGAGATGTCCCAGAACGCTATGCTCCTGCAGTGGACGAAGGAGGAGGTGGACGAGAGGCTCCGTAAGATCATGAAACATATTTACAAGGAAGCCCTGGACGCCTCGGTCGCCTACGGACACCCCGGGGACCTCATGGTAGGGGCTAACATCGCCGGCTTCCTCAAGGTGGCCAGGGCCATGGTGGCGCTCGGAATCTTTTAAACGACGTCCGTGACAGAGAACCACATGCCCCCTTCCGGGGGCATTTTTTATAAATTAAATGCCCCCGCCTACGGGCGGGGGCCTGCAGCCCGGCGCTGGGCCGGTTACTTCTTGGCTTCCTTCTTTCCGCCCTTCTTATCCTTGATGGAGTACTTCTGTATCCACTCCTCTAACCTACGGCGGGCTTCCCAGTCGGGTATCTGGATGGGAGGGGTCTTCATGAAGTAGGCCGAAGGCTCCACTATGGGACCGGCCAGACCGTTGTCCTTGGCCAGCTTGGCCGCCCTTATGGCATCAATCATCACGCCGGCGGAGTTGGGACTGTCCCAGACCTCCAGCTTCACCTCAACGTTGAGAGGTACGTTACCGAAGGTGGTACCCTCCATGCGGATGTAAGCCCACTTCCTGTCCTTGAGCCACGGGATGTAGTCCGAAGGCCCAACGTGGATGTTGTCATCCCCTATATCGTAGGGCAGGAGAGACCTCACGGCGTTCGTCTTGGATATCTTCTTGGAGTGCAGCCTCTCCCTCTCAAGCATGTTCAGGAAGTCGGTGTTCCCTCCGAAGTTTATCTGATAGGTCCTCTCAAGCTTCACACCGCGGTCTATGAAGAGCTGTACGAGCGTCCTGTGAAGTATCGTTGCCCCCACCTGGGATTTGATGTCGTCCCCTATAACGGGAAGGCCGGCGTCCTTAAACCTCTTCCCCCAGTACTCGGACGTGGCTATGAAGACAGGTATACCGTTGACGAAGGCCGCCCCGGCCTGAATGACCTGTTCAACGTACCACTTGGTAGCCTCCTCGCTACCCACGGGAAGGAAGTTTACGACCACGTCCACACCGAGGTCCCTCAAGATCCTGGCTATATCGTCCGTGGGTCCAGGGGCCTTGACGATGACGTCCTTCAGGTACCTTCCTATGCCGTCGTGGGTCATGCCGCGGTACACCTTGGCGTTCAACTTCGGTACGTCGGTAAACTTGTAGGTGTTGTTCGGAGGGGCAAATATGGCCTCGGAGAGATCTTTACCCACCTTTCTTGCGTCTATATCCACACCCGCAACGAACTCTATGTCACCTATGTGGTAACCTCCGAAATCAACGTGCATTATTCCGGGTATGAAGTCCCCCGGCTTCGCGTTCCTGTAGAAGTAAACACCCTGTACGAGGGAGGAGGCGCAGTTTCCTACACCTATTATAGCAACCCTTATCTTGTCCTTTGCCATGAGCGGGTATTATACTGGTGATAGAACGTTAACGGAGATCAAGAAGTGTCCACAGGTATGCCCCGTGGCGATCCTCCTGCAAGTATCCCTCAACACCGAACCGCCTGCCCCCGATACCGAAAGATAGACGAAAGCCCTCACGGGACGTTATGAGTCGGGACGATCCCCCCTCGTATATGTGGATACCGGAGACCGTGAAAGAGTAAAGGCGGAACCATCCCCATCTCCACCTGTACCCTCCCCACATACATCCGGAGCATATACCGGCCTCCACGCCCCCGACGTAGAGCCTCAACCTCGGAACCTCGTAGTACTCCAGCCTCAAGCCGTAATCCCGTCCATAAAGGGATACGGACACCCTCCTCTTATCCTGAGAGACGTAAGCCCTGAAGGAGTATCCCCATAGAGGCACGGAAAACCACAGGGCGTAAGTCCGCGAGAATCTTCCCTCTTCCCAGAACCTTTCACCGACAGTGTAAGTAAACCGAAAGCCCACACCCTTACCAACCGCCGCCACACCGAGGCCGTAAGAACCCTCGGATAGGGCGCTTTCCAGAACGACCGGACCGTACCTGAAGTACCCCACACCACCGGAAGTTCCGGACCACGTCCTCAAAACCAAAAGCCCCCCGTACCTGCCCGTTATACCACCTATCAACCCTACGGTATCCACCTTAACGTTCCATAGGCCAACGCCTACGACGATAGACGGGGAAGAGTATGGAGAGTACCTCGGACCCCATCCCCCTGTATAGAACCCTCCGTACCCGGCAAACCCAAGGGGAGAGGCCATAGTATAGTTCCCGGCCAGAAGTCTGACCCTTCCCCGGTACCCAACGGCCACGGCTCTACGGTATCGGGAGAGGTAAAGGCGAGAGACGTAGTTTCCCGTTCTACCCTTAAAGCTGAAAAGTAGACTACCCTCACCGTTCCTCAATCCGGTTCTCGCAAAGATGTTGTAGTACCGTTTTTCATTACCAAACACGAGAACACTTTTCAGGGCGTAAGCGACGGGTAACGGTAGACCCGATCTCCTCAGGAAGTCCTTCCAGCCGTGATAGGGTCTGTTCTGAAGTACGTTCTCTATCTGCTCCGGTGTCAGGAAGGGTAAGGCTTCCAGTTCGTCCCTGCCGCAGGAGTTTATATCTACCGTCTGGAACACGTAACCGTGGAATACGGTAATCTCGGTCGTATCCGGCACGAAGGGGAGGAGACTCCACACGTCCCATTCTACGGACGTAAAAAAGAGGGGGCGTTTTAGCCCCCTCTACACCCGCTGCAAGGCGGCTTTACCGCACGATAACGCTGACGGTGTTGGATCCGGCCTTGATGAGGTAGATTCCGGCTTTGAGGTCAATCTTCGCCCTGTTCTCAACGTTGACCCTCTTCACGAGGGACCCGGATGCGGTGTATACGGAGACCTCACCCCTGTACCCTTCCACTATGATACCACCGTCAACCGCCCTAACGCTGAACCGAACCGCCTCGGTCGGTTTCTCCTCGGTGCCGAGCTCCTGCTCACCCGTCCCGATAGTGGCCACGGGACACGTCCATATATCAACGTAGCACGATGCGTCTCCGTATACCACCATGAGGGTACTATTGGTAACCTTGGAAACCACCAGATCGCTGGTGATGGAGTACGGGGAAGTGTTGGGTGCCTGCCATACGGCGGAAGCCCACGAGTTAACACGCGAGTATGCCACAGGTCTGGTACACGCCGTCAGGACTTCCCATACCATGTCTCCGTTTATATCGGCTATAGTGGGTGCAGAGCAGTTCTGGTTTATTGAGCCATCGGTAGGAGTAAAGGAGGCTACCAGACTACCGGTCAGACCGTCAAGTACGTAGAAGGTGCCTCCGTTCCCTATTACAACATCGTAGTAGCCGTCCCCCGTAACGTCTCCTATGGCGCCCGCCCTATCGGAGCCGTAGGCAGCGTTCCACATGGATACGAAGCTGGTACCGTTGTGTTGATAGACGGCAGTACAGCTGTTTCCAAGGATAACCAGCTCGTCCCTTCCGTCTCTGTTTATATCGTCGGCCATCAGAGCCTGCGTCCAGTAAGAGGGGGGACCGTACTCTCCACTCGTAAGCGTGGGACCCCAGCCGCACGGCGTTGAGGTGGTCCAGAGAGAGGCTCCCGTAGCAGCGTTGAAGCACCTTATTTGACCGTTCGCCAGAGGGAAGCACACGTCCTTACTACCGTTACCGTCAAAGTCTCCGACTACCGGAGTACCCACGTTGGAACCGAGGTTTACGCTCCAGTTCTCAAGGTAGCTGTTTGCCGCTCTGACAGATATGGCCCACGACCCGAGTCCTCTGAATATCTCAGGCGTTCCATCGTTGTCCACGTCGTCTATGGTCAGGTTGGAGTGCGTCTCACCCTCGGAGCGCCTGTAGACCTCGCCGCAGGAGTTGGTACCCTTGGTAAAGTACCCGTCCACACCGCCCCATGTGTCCGTCTCCGTAAGAGGGCAGTAGACCTCACCGCTGGTAGTTATCACGCACTCCCCCGCAGCCTGGTCTGCCCAGAAAGCGTTATCACACAGGACGGCGCCGCTTGATGCCATCCACACGTTGGGAGAGCCATCCCACGCTCCACGGTCGTCCCCCACGTAGAATATCTCCGTAACTCCGTCCCCGTCCCTGTCACCCGTCGTAAGGTAGATGTAGGAGTCGTTAGGATCCTGTCTCTCGGTGAACGAGTAAGTTGAAGGGGGAGCATCGCACCTCAGAGGTGCCCTTGCCGTTTTCTTGTAGTCGTGGCGTCCCTGACGCCACTCCGGATCAAGAGGACTATACGGCTCGTAAGACTGGGCGAACACCACGCCCAGCCACCCTACTAACACGCCCACGCTTAAGGTCAGTCTTAGCATATTCCTCATGGTAGAATATTATAACCCCGAACCTACCCTTTTGTCAAGCCCACGACAAAGGGTACCTCCTTAAAATCGTCAATTCTATGGTCCTTCTGGACTGGGTGGTCGTTCTGGGGTACGTCGCCGTTATCCTCGGCATAGGTTTCTATCTCACCCACAGGCAGAAGAGCCGGAAGGACTACTACGTGGCCGGCAGACGGATGACACCGTGGCAGGTGGCCCTGTCCCTCGTTGCCACCCAGGTCAGTGCCATAAGCATAATAGGGGCGCCGGCCTTCATAGCCCTGAAGGAGGGGGGAGGACTCAGGTGGTGGCAGTACGAGCTGGCTGTTCCTCTCGCCATGATATTCCTCATGCTTACCCTCGTCCCCCTCTACCACCGCATGGGTGCCATAACCATATACCATTACCTTGAGGGACGGTACGGCAGGGGCGTGAGGGCCACGATCAGCGCCATATTCCTCGTGAGCAGGAGTCTCGCCGCAGGTGTGATACTGTTCGCAACCGGTGTCGTACTTTCCTCCCTGATAAGGTGGCCTCTGCCCGAGACCCTCCTCGTCGTTGCGACCGTGACCATAATATACACCGCCCTCGGAGGAATAGAGGCCGACATTTACTCGGACATCCTTCAGCTCGTTATCCTCTGGTTCTCCGCCCTGTTTATGGTGGGGTTGCTTCTCAACATGCTCGGTCTGGACTTCGTACGTTATCTTGAACCCTCGTCCGAACGGCTCAGGGTATTCGTTCCAGAGAGGAGCGGTCTGGGGGACGGCGAGAGCTTCTCCCTGTGGGCCATGCTCTTCGGAGGGTTCTTTCTCTACCTATCCTACTACGGGACGGACCAGAGCGAGGCTCAGAGACTGCTTACCACTAAGGATGCAAAGGACGCCCAGAAGGCCCTGCTCATAAACGGTCTCCTGCGCTTTCCCCTCGTCCTAACCTACAGCGCCGTCGGTATCCTCCTCATAGCCTTCCTGAACCATCACCCCGACTTTCTTAAAGTCTTAGAAGGTAAGAGACCCGACTTCCTCGTACCGGAGTTCGTCCTCCGATACTTCCCTCCGGGTCTCGTGGGGCTTTTCATGGCCGGTATTTTCGCCGCCACGATGTCATCAATAGACAGCGCCATGAACGCCCTCTCCGCCGCGACGTACGAGGACTTCCTGAGCCGAATTTTCCCCCGCTTGAACGATCTACCTCAGGGGAGACAGGTCCTCATATCCAAGGCCCTTACGGTATTCTGGGGGCTGTTCTCCACGGCCTTCGCCCTGACCCTCATAAGGTCCCCGGAGACGGTCATTGAGCTGGTGAACCGTATAGGCTCGGCCTTCTACGGCCCTATCCTTGCCGTCTTCTTTATGGGTATGTTCTCCCGGAGGGTGAGCGGGATGGGGGCTATATTGGGCCTCATCTCCGGAGTGTCCTTCAACCTCTACCTCTGGAAGTTCATGCCCGGCGTATCGTGGATGTGGTGGAACCTCTTCGGCTTTTCAGTATCCTGCGTCGTAGGGTACGCCTTTTCCCTCGCTGCCCCGGAAAGGAGGGCGGTGGAAAGGTACGTTATGGGGTGGAGGGACGTGGTGCGGGAGGCGGGAAAGAGGAGGGGGTACGTTTTAGCCCTGTTGGGAGCCTTCGTTTTCATAGTTGCAGTAAGCGCTACGGCCGAGATCTACCTCGGAAGGTAGGGAGTAGTTTCACGCCCTCAACCGTCTTCCCTATTCTCAGCCTCAGGAGGTGAACCTCTGAGCGCCTCAGTTTCAGGGGTATAAGGTGGGAACCGGCGGGGAGGTATCCGGCGCTGTGGCGTCCTACAAGCCTTCCGGTGGCATCGTAGGCGTCGTATCCTACGTACGCCCCCTCACGCAGATGTACGAGGATGCCCTCATCCGTTATCTCGTACCTGCGGGGGCCTTCCACTTTCTCACGGACGGAGGTGGTGAAGTCCGAAACCCTCGCCACGAAGGCGTTCCATCCAACTACGCTCCCCAGAGTGTCTGAGCCTCCGGCAAAGTCCGCTCCGGCGTACGTGTATCCACCTATTACGACGGACGGCGTGTCCGGGGAGATGGCGTAGGCCTCGTCCACGTAGGAGGCGGCCAGTATAACGGCCGTCGTGAGAGACGCCAGGGTGGTGTCCACGGCCAGGGTGAAGGCGTCGAAATCGCTCGGCGTGCCGTGTACGACGCGGGAGGTTGAAAAGAGCGAGGATCCGCGGGTCGCGCCTGCGACGAATATCCTGTCCGAGACTACGGCTATATCGTATATCATATCGTAATCGGGGCTGGAGATGAATATCAGATCAAGGACGGAGGAGATGGCCGTATCCATCTTAGCTATGAAGGCCTCGTTCATGCCCGTCGCACCGAAGACCGTGCCGCCACCGGCGAAGGAGATGTCCGACGTGTACCCAGCGACGTACAGGGAGCCTCCCTCCCCCGTATCCATGGCGTTGATGTAGTCGTACCCGGTACTGGCCAGAATTGCCGTGGAGATGTGGGAGTTGAGATGGCGGGAGAGCTTCGTGATGAAGCCGTCCGTACTCCCGGTATCCCCGAAGATCACCCTTGAAGGGGCGAAGTTGTTAGGGTAGTCCGTCCACCCGGCTACTACAACGTTTCCCGTGGGGAGGACAGCCATGCCGTAGGAATAATCGTACCCGGTGCCGCCTACAATGGCCGTGGCGAAATGGGTGGTGAGATCCGGAGATACCTTACTCACGAACACGTCGGTAAAGGCCGTATCTCCGAAAACGGTGCGGGAGGGGGCGAAACCTCCCGGACCCATGGTAACGCCTGAGATCAGGAGGTTGCCGTCCGGTGCGATCTCCACGACCCTGGCCATGTCGCTCTCCGGGCTGGCGAGGAGGACGGTACCCACGTGGCTACTCAGATCCGAAGAGAGGACGGTCACGAAGGCGTCCATACCTCCGGAGGTACCCATGACCGTCCGCGATGGGGCGAAGTCCGAAGGGTTGTCCGTTGAACCCACGACCACCACCTCTCCCGTGGGCAGGAAAGTGATGGCGTACCCCTTGTCGCTTCCGCTACCCGCTATCACGGCCGTGGAGAGGATGGAGGAGAGGTCCGAAGCCAACCTGCTCACGAAGACATCGTAGAGGCCGGGTGTTCCGAAGTCGCTCCGGGGACCGGGGTAGTCGGAGGAGGACGTATACCCCACCACGTAAACGCTCCCGTCCGGTGCCACGGCTACGTCCGTGATCCTCTCCTCGCTGCTTCCCCCTATAACCGTGGATACGACCGGGTCTATCACCAGGGTGTGGGAGGGGTCGTACCTGCCCACACGGAAACGGAGGGTCCCCTCCTCCACCACCGGCCTGATAGGGATCTCCTCTGCCCCCTGATAGGCGTACGTGCCACCTATACGGAGGACCTCCCGTCCTCCGGCCATTACCACAGCACCACCGTCCGTCAGCTTAAAGTTCCCGTTCCCCACCTTTACCATTACGGAGGAGGGGCTACCTCCCGGCTTCACCACGAACTGCACCTCAAGCGCACCGCGGTTCAGAGGGGTGATCAGGACGTCCACACCGGGATAAACCTCCCTGAGGGCTACCCGCCGGTACGTGGACAGTCCACTTATCTCCCTTCCCTTACCGTAGTAGTTGAAGGTCTCCCCTGTGGGCATCTCGGCCTCTATGCACGAGGGCGATCCTCCGAAGTCAATCTCAACTCCCCCGATTATCACCCTGCCGTCCGTAAGGACGCTCACGGAGGAGGGCCCTACGCTACGGAAGGCCACGCCTTCCGCCATAACCGGTACAAATCTCATGCCAGAGCCGGCAAAAGCAACGTACATCCAGAACATGGTTATCGCTTCTGCACAAACCTCAACCTCGCCGTGCGTTCTCCCACGCGCACTTCTACGAGGTACGCCCCCGTCCTGCGGGGGAGGGGATACCTGTAGGTACCCGGCAGGAGGACACCCAGAGATCGGCTCATCACAAGCCTGCCAGCGGGATCGTAGACGTCGTACCCTACGTAGGATGCCCTCTTCACCCTTATCATCAGGATACCGTCCGACACGTAAACGTTTCCCGCCCCTTCGTATGCTCCTTCTCCGATCTCCAGCTCATCATCTTCGCCCAAAGGACACTCCGTCTTCACGACGATGGCGTCCGAGCGACCGGTATCCCCGTGGTAGAACCTGGTCCCGTCCGTGAAGGTCTGATCGTTGGCGGTCTGACCCGCCACGTACACCTGACAGGCGGAGGAGACCTCCACGGCGTACCCGTAATCCTCCCACGTGCCGGCGAGCAGGAGCGTTGCGTGCAATACCGATAGATCCGCCTCCATCCTCAGGAGAAAGATGTCGTAGCTCCCCTCCGTACCCGATACCGCGCGGGTATCGGAGAAGTCGGACGTGCCGTACGTGAAGGTATGGCCGGTTACGTAGAGTTTACCGTCCGGGCCCAGGGTCGCGTCCTGCGCCTCATCAAACCTGCTCCCGGCAACTATGACCGTGCCGTGGTGTGTGTTCAGGTCGGAAGATATGCGGGATACGAAGGCGTCCGCCCATCCTCTGGTGCCGTACACCGTTCTGTTGGGCATGAAGTCGGAGGAGGAGGTCCAGCCCACCACGATCAGGTCCCCTCCGTCGTAAAGTATCTCCCGGACGATCTCGTCGGTGTCTCCGGCCAGTATGACCGTACCGTACAGGGTGTCCAGACCGGAGGAGAGGGAGCCGACGAAGGCGTCCACACCGTTTGGTGTTCCCATGTAGATCCTTGAGGGCGTGAAGCCGGAGGAGTTTAAGGTGTGTCCACCCACGAACACCTTACCTGAGGGCGAAATCTCAAGGGCGAAGCCATCATCCAGATCGTTGCTCGCCAGAATCGCCGTACCCAAATGACTCGTTAAGTCCGAAGAGATCCTGAAGACGAAAACGTCCTCCCTGCCCGCGTTACCGAAGACCACCCGAGAGGGAGAGAAATCCCCGGAGTTGTTTGTATATCCTGCCACGTAAACGTCTCCGGACGGCCCCACGGCCACATCGTAAGCCCAATCCGTGTCGCTGCCCCCCACTATAGCCGTTGCCACGTGGGTGGAGAGGTCCCCGGAGAGCCGGGTGACGAAGACGTCGTAAGAGCCGGTGCTTCCGAAGACGGTGCGGGAGACGGAGAAGGTGTAAGGATCGGACGTGTACCCGGCCAGGATAACGTCCCCTGAGGGGTCAAGGGCCAGAGCCGTGCAGTAATCGTCCCCCTGACCGGCGACCAGGGCGGTGGCCACGTGGGTGGTCAGGTCCGGTGAAAGTTCCGTTATAAAGGCGTCGGCGTTTCCGCCACGGCTTCCGAAAACCGTACGGGAGGGGGCGAAGTTCGGAGATCCCGTGCTTCCGCACACTAAAACGTTCCCGTTCCCCTTGAGGATCATATCCCTGGCCCCTTCGCCGGAGTCCCCCGTTATCACGGCCACCACGACTGGGTCTATGACCAGAGGGCGGGAGGGGTCGTACCTGCCGACGGAGAACCTGAGAGTACTCCCCTCCGCAACGGGCTTTATCTCAACCTCCCCGGCTCCCTGATAGGCCTTTACGCCCATTAACCTCACGTATCCATCCCCCTCTGTGCGCAGCACGACGTCTCCGTCTATTACCTCAAACGTCCCCCGTCGGGCCGTAAGGGTTATGTCCTCCGGGTTTCCGTAAGGGCGAACCACGTACTGGATCTCAAGTCCTTCCCTCAGGGCGATCAGGACGGCGTCCACGCCCTCGGCCACGTCCCTCAGCACCACCCTCCTGTAAACGGGGGAGCTGCTAACCTCCTTCCCGGATCCGTAGTAGTGAAAGACCCCCTCCCTGTCGGCCGGTGAGATATAACGGGGTCGGCCGAGGTCCACATCCGTCCCCTCAATCCTAACCCTCCCGTCCCGGAAGATTTCTGCCCTCATCGGGAACAGGAGGATAAAATCCGACCCCTCGTTAAAAGGGGTGGGGATGAAGCCGTATCCGGTCAGGACGGGAAACAGCACGTGCGGATTTTAATATCGTCCCCGTCCTTCCATCTCCCACGTCTAATGTGGGAGTAATCTCTCCCTCAGGACCTCCGCCCAGTCTTCCCCCTCCTGAGAGAGGAAAGTTCCGCACCGCAGGGCTATCTCCATGTCCGTGGGTATTCCCGCGTAAGGTTTGAGGGCGCTCAGGTTGTTCCAGACGCGCTTTATGGGTACGGAGGCCCTACGGAATATCAGGGAGGCGTGTTCGTACACCCCCTCCTTTCCCAGGGCCTTCAGGTAGGCGAGGGTTATCAGGAGGTGCTTTGGGATCTTTACCTTTTCCCTCCCCCTGTACAGGGACAGCCTTCCGGAGAAGGACAGGTAGGTTATACCGTCGCGTACCTTATGCACGTACCAGAAGACGTTCCACATGCCGGCGAAATCCCTGAGCAGAACGGGTTCCCTGCCGGCGTTCGTTTCCCTGACCATGTGGCTCAGGTACCTGAAGTACCTGTAGCCTTTTGGAACGCGGGGAGGGGATTCCCTTTTGAGGAAGGATAGGAATATGCGGGTCCGGAGCAGAAGACGGTAGGCCTTCAGTCGCCTCGCCGTATCCATAACCAGTTCAAGGTCGGCCACGGATCCGGATAGAAAGGCCGAGAATACGTGGCATACGAGGGCGAGATGTTCCGCCCCCTTCCGTATGGCTCCCTCCTTGGCCCTCCTCAGCTCCCGTACGGCCCCGTCCAGATCTCCGGTGTAGGCCATGAAGTTGGCCCGGTTGTAGGTGTGGATCTCGCGGAGTACCCCTTCCTCAGGTGGGACGTATCCGGAGATGGGCCTGCCACACCTCAGGGCCTCAATCTGATCCAGGGCCATGGTCACTATGGCCTCCGTACGCCGACCCAGATTTTCCCGCTCCAGTAGTTTCAGGAACCTCACCCGCGCCTCCTTCAGGTATCCGAGGTAGAAGAGTATCTGGGCTACGGTGCGTTCGGACAACTTTCCACCCTTCATGAGGCTTTGTAGACGCGCGAGTTTCAGGGTGTTGAGGTAGTAAAAGGCGAGGAGTTCGGCCCTCTCCTCAGGGCGAAGCGCCCGACTGTGCTGTCTGTAGTACCTCTCAAACTCCCTGAAGTTACCCAGAAACAGGAGGTCTGTCAACCTATCCCTTATCTGTGAGTTCTGCACGTACCTTTAAATTGTACGGTTGCCTGCGGCACCATCCCCCTTATACTACCCCGTATGCGACTGAAAGGGAAGAGAATACTGATCGTGGGAGCCGGTGCCGGAGTCGGAAGGGCGACGGCCTACCTCATGGCAAAGGAGGGGGCCCGTTTGTTTCTGGTTTCCAGGTCCGAAAAGGCCTACGAGACGGCCACCTTTTTGAGAGATAGAGGACACGAGGCGTACTCTACCAGCGGGGACGCCTCCAACCGGTCGGAGGTCAAACGTTTTATTTCCGAGGCGAGGGATAAGCTCGGGGGTATAGACGTCGTCTTCGTCAACGCTGGCTACTGGGCGGGTGGTCCCCTTGAGGAGATGGAGGAGGACGACATAAGGGCGCTCATAGAGGGGAACCTCATCACCCACGTGTACACCGCCCACGAGATAATCCCATACTTCGTTGAGCGGAAGGGAGGGGTTCTGATCCACACGGCCGCCGTTTATGGACCCTTCGGTGTGGCGAGCCATGCCGCCGTCTACAACGCCACTAAGTCCGCCGTCGTGGCTCTGGTCAAGTCCATAGCGAGGGATTACGCCCGGTACAACGTAAGAGCAAACGCCATATGCCCGAACGGCCTCTCCCACAGGATGTACTCGTCGTACGACGACTTCAGGACGGAACCTGCGACCCTGCGAAGGGGATGGCCGGAGGACGTGGCCTATCTGGCCGTATACCTCGCCAGCGATGAGTCGTGGTGGATGAACGGCTCGGCCGTGGTTATAGACGGAGGGTGGTCCGTCAGGGCGAGGGAGTGAGGACCTCCCAGTACACGCCTTTAGGGAGCCTGTTCTTTGAGTACTCAACGAAGCGTTCCCTTAGCGTATCCGCGTTCTCGTATACTGCGTAGAAGTAAACGGCCTTGTTGCCCACGACGAACCTTTTGGGGCCGAGGAGGTACCAGAGTCCCACCTCCTCCCACCGTATGGGGAAGTACCTTTTGGCGAACACGTCTCCATACAGTAGGGCTATCCTGCATCCCCGTTCCTTAACGAAACGGTCAACGTTCTCCCACGTGTACCTGCCCTCAAGGAGCATCTTCGCCGTCTCAAGGGTCGCGAGTCCCCACAGGTCTACGATTCGGGCGTCGGTGTAAAAGGCGACGTTGCCCACGTCGTTGAGAACGACGGGCTGGCCGTCGTAGTACTCTTTAATGAACATCGCCATCTGGTAGTCCTGCCTGTACAGTTCGTTTGATCCGGGGACCACGTGGGTTGTGGCCATGTACCCCCTGGAGAGTACGGGGTAGAGTGCGAGGAGGGTGGTTATTACCAACGCCGCTTTCCGGATGAGGTCCGTCCCCTTCCAGACGTCCGTAAGGTAATCCGTATTCAGCGACCGTGTGAGTACGAAGAGGGCCAGGACCACGATGTAGGCCTCGTACCTATACAACCAGTGGACGTTTCCGAAGTAGAGGTGAACTGTAAAAATGAGGAAGGCAAGTACGAGGGGGTGCCGGTACTCCGGTTTTGATAGTGGAGACACGACGAATACGCCGAGGAGAACCCAGAGGACGTACACCCCCGGCAGGATCAGAGCGTTATGCAAGGCTCTTAGGAAGAGTAAGCCGATCCATCCCATCGGAGATCCGAGATCAAAACGGTAAGACTTGGTGAGAACGGACGTAGGAAAGAAATACCATCCGTTGGAGAGGCTCCATACACCGTAGGTTACGACAGGCAAGGCCCCGCCTATGAGCATAAGCAGAGATCCGATTACGTCCCTGCGGATAAGCCTGTAAGCCGCGAGGATCAGAACGACGGCCATGCCCTCGTATCGGGCGGAGGTGACGAGGAAGGAAGCGAGAAAGAGGAGCGGCCTTTCCCACCGGCCTGTACTTAATATGCCGGTCGCGAGGGTAAAGAGGAGGAGGGTGGTGAGTATCTGGAGGTTGTGTTCCATACCGACGAACGTGAGGCCCAGGGTACTTCCGAGGAAGGTCGCCGATAACGTGAAGAGGAACGCCCTTTTAGGCGACAGAACCGTAAAGGATAGGAGGGCAAGGAGCAGGAAGCTCAGGGCGTTCAGTACGAGGGGAACGTAAACGTTTATCCCTACCAGCTTAAAACCACCTATGAGGAGCCACGGCCAGAGGATGGAGGAGAGGGCTGACGTGAAACCGTAACGGGTGATACCGAAGACGCCGTGCAGGACGTAGTTTTTGGCCACAGCCATGTGGATGTAGGCGTCGTCCACGGCATAGACGAAGTGGCCGGAGTTAACGTGCAATATGAGATAGAGGATAACAAAGAGGCCAACGAAGTACGGTAGAAGGGCGAATATAAAGTATCTGAGCCTCAATCTCCCGCCATTCTAAGCCGGTAAAAACAAAAAAGAGGGGGGAAATCCCCCCTCTTAGATCTCGTATAAGGCAGTCTCTTACCTTATTACGACCTTATGTACCTTTCCTCCAGCGCGTACGAAGTATATGCCCCTGGGCAGAGTGTACGATCCGGTGAAGGTGGCGACTCTCCGCCCTTCTATGTCGTAGATCACGCCCTCTTTGGCGTATACGACGTTTCCAGAAACCGCAAAGGAGGTGCCGTTATCCTTCTCTGCTACGTCCGTGGTAGCAACGTCGGCCTCTATCGTCAGCCAGTTGAAGGCTCCACCCCATAGCCATCCGTCATTGGGATCAGAGTAGTAGAGTCTCACCTGTACGGAGTCCATACCAGCTACGGATGTGGTTATATCCGCCGTATCCACGCCGAAGGTGTCGCTTGAGAAGTAAGACTTCACCCTCGTCCAACTGCCCCAGGTGGAGCCGTCGTGCGCGCGCACCTCAACAGCGAGGGTCTCCACATCCGTGGAAAACTTGTTAAAGGCGAACTCCCATATGAGGCGAACGGTGTTCGGAGTACCGTACTGGTTGAGGTATACGGAAGGACCCGTCGCGGTCTCAACCGTGGCCCCGGCACCGGATCCCGCGGCATCGTCGTCGTAGCAGATGTAGTTGGTGGACCAGACGGTAAACCCGCTTATGTTGTTTATACCCGCGCATGCCGTACCACCTGCCACGGTCTTCCACGCCTCACCATCGCCGTTCCCGTCGTTTACACTCCACCCGGTCGGGAGAGCGGGCGGAGTTACACCCGTGAAATCTTCACCCCAGAGCGTATAAGTTGCTCCAACTAAGAGTATGTACATCATAACTCCGGTATTATAAGGGTGTAATCACACGCGCGTTAAGGTGGCTCCCCTGTAGTAATGCTTCAGAATATCCCGGTAGTCGTATCCCCGCATGGCCATTCCTATCGCACCTATCTGGCACATACCCACACCGTGTCCCCACCCCATACCCTTTAAGACGAACCCGTCTCCGACCTTTTCAACCACGAAGGCGGACGATGGCAGGAAAGGGTTCCCCAGAGTCTCCCTTATGGCGTACTCACCCCGTATCTTTCTCTCACACTCCAGCCCTATAACGGAGAGTTCGTATATCCTCCCGGACCTCCCCCTTTTCAGAGGAACGATATGCAGGACCTTCCCCACGCCGAGATGTTTTAACTTCTCAGTTAACTCCTCCCGCGAATAGGATACCTCCCAGCGGTAAAGGTTCTCTATACCGGGAAAATCAACGTTACAGAAGGAGTCTTCAACCGGGTAGAACTTGAGGAAGCCCTCGTCCGTGGAGGCGTCGTACCCCTCGTCCCTCTCCCAGTCTCTGAAAGAGGGAGAGTAGGGCCGGTCCTCCTCACCCCAGACTACGGAGAAGGTCTCCGTTATCCCCCCGCAGGACTTTGAGTACCTCGCCTCTATCGGTTCCCCGTCGTAGGTAATTATCTCGCCGGCCGTCTCTTCCGCCGCCTTAAGCACCCTGTCCTTGAGGACGTGAAGACCCCTGAACACCTGACAGTGATCTTCGGCACAGACGTCGTAAGGCTCATTAGGGTGGTGCTTCCCCGCCGTACGTACGAGGTTGGTCCTGGCGGCTACTACCTGGGCCTTAAGGGCCTCAAAGGGAGCGTCCGGATGCATCTCGGACGAGGCTACGGCCCCGACGTATATCTCCATGGGCAGTTCAACTACCGCCCTAACTCCCTTGCCCCATCCGTAAACCGTAATCTTCCCCTCGTATAGCGCCCTCTCCCTCCTCTGCCAGTGGAACCCCTTCCCCACCCACATGTCCTCCACCCATACCCTACCCTTAACGTGAAGGGGAGAGTCCATAACCCACCTCCTGCCGTCGGCAACGACCTCTATCCTGCCACCCCATCCCTCAACCCACACCCTGTAGGTTCCACCAACCTCCCTCGCTACCCTGTACGCCTCCCCCACGTCGGGATAGAGACCCACCATCTCCCACCTCTCTTCGTGGAACCTCCCAAAGGGTTTACCAAGGGGTGAAGGCCTGAATACGGCGTACATCTCCTTGAGACCGCTGGAGAGGGAGCGTACCTCAATCCTGCGGGCTTTGATTCCCCCTTCCAGAACCGTATCCCCCTCCATACGTAGAACATTAAGGACGGGAAGGCCTACTCTCACGTTCATCCTATTCCCTCCAGTACCAGACTTTGAACTTCTTATTTATCAGCGGTAAATTCGTCCCGCCTATGCCGAAGACCGTGGAGCCGGAACCGCTCATAACGGCGTTCCATCCGCCGTTTATCAGGATCTCTTTTGCCCTCCGTATAGCCCTAAAACGGGGGAGTATAACCTGCTCAAAGTCGTTCTCCATGAGCGAAAAGTCCCCTTCTTTGATAGCCCCCACCAGTTCCCTTACCTTTTTCTCTGCATCCTCCGGTCGGGTGAACCTCCCCTCGGCGTCAAAGAGGTCGTAGGCCTTGCGGGTTGAGACCGAAACCCCGGGAAAGATCAGTATCCACTCTCCGGGGATGTAGAGGTCTACCGGCTCAAGGTCGTACCCCCTTCCCCTGCCTATGGCAGCCCTCTCCGGTAGGAGGAAGAAGGGGACGTCCGCCCCCACCTTCGCCCCCACGCTTATGAGATCCTCAAGGGAGAGTCCGAGGTTGAATATACGGTTTGCGGCGTACAGTACGGCCGCGGCATCGCTGGAACCACCTCCGAGACCGGCCCCGACCGGTATCCTCTTCTTTATGATAACCTTGAGGCAGATACTCTGCCCCACGTACTCGCTCAAAAAACGTAGAGCCTTGTAAACCGTGTTGTCCGACGTGCTGCGTATTCCCTCGCACCTGACCGTGGACTCGTGCCACCTGTCAACGATTATCTCGTCGTACAGGGGTATCCGGTAGAACAGGGTGGTTATGCGGTGGTACCCCTCATCGTCGGTTCCGGTTATCCACAGGCCGAGGTTAACCTTGGCGGGGGCAAGAACCCTCAAGGGCATCTTACAGGCCTCTGGACGTAGGAAGAAGACCGTTCAACCTGACCGTAAACAGGTGCGGACGGGGTTTGGCGGGCCAGACCGCCGCGTCCACCTCAAAGAAGGGGGAGAGGCCGAAGCCCAGACGTACTCCGCCCCAGAACATACCGGAGGAGTAGGCGTAGTCCAGAGGGAGGGCGACCTTCCAGAACCCCGTTTCACCCCTCCGGCCCACGTAGGTCAACTCAAGGGAGACATGGCGGTACCCGTGACGGTCCACGGGTTTGTTGTAGAAGGACCTCTCGTCCCGGTCGGCGGCGGCCATGAAGTACCAGGAACCTCCACCGTAGACGGCGTAGGAGGAGTCGTGCCTTATCACCCTGCGGTAGGAGAGCTTCACACCGGGGTACTTGCTTGACAGTATTCCTGTGGGGAATATCAGGGAGAAGTCCGCGCGATTACGTTCGGCGAATACGAACCCCATACCCAGCTCCATGTCGCTCAGGGAGAACCTCTGCCCCATGGGGAAGACGAAGGGGACGGTGAAGTTGAGAGACACACCGTGAACGGACACGAGCCACTCTCCCCGGAACTTCAGGTAGGAGAAGTAGAGGGTATCCGATAGACCTCCACCGATCTCCGTACTCCAGCGGTTGTATACGAGAGGCTCAAGCAGGAGGTACCACATCACCTATTCGTAAAGTACCAGACCGCAGCCCCACCACCGATCACGAGTACGCCCACGCCCCCGGCGGTTAACCATACCTGCTTCCACGATCCGACCTTGAGGTCGTAGCGTACCTCTATGGGATGGTAGGTGGGTCTCTGGAGTCCCTTCATGTTTACGACGTATCCGCCGGATACGGCGTCACCCGGTATGTGCCACTTAACTTTCAGGATCTTCTTACCCGGAACGTTCCCCGATGCGGGAGGTATCTCTACGGGCGGGATCGTATCCGCCCTCGGCTTAAGGGTAGCAGGTACCTCCCTATCCTTTACGGTATCCTTCAGGTTGGCCCTGACCCTGGTGAAGTTCAGGATGAACGTGGTGTCGCAGTGGTTCATAAGGACGAGCTCGTGGTCGTACTCCCTGCCGGGCATCTCACCGAAGAAGAGGAAACCCGGCACCTTACTCTTATGGAAGGCTATACAAAGGGTAAAGGAGTCCTTTACGCTCACGTCCGGGAAGGTCCTCAGGCGGTTGGAATCCTTCACGACCACCACCCCCTTTGCCGTTACGGTGTAAACTCCCCCGTGGAAGGTCTGGGGGAAGGTGGCCCTCCAGTACCCGAACCTGTCCTTCGTCAGCTTCGGCGTGTAAACGTTCCCCTTCGGATCCCGGATCATGAGGGTGTAGTTCTCGTTCTTTATCGGCTTGCTGCGGTTCCTTATTCCGAGGATTATCTCCATGGGGAGACCTATGAGGAACTGCCCCTTGAACCGGACGTCAAGTATGGGTATGTAAACCACCTTTACCTTCTTCTTGACCCTTATTTCGGCGTTGGTGGGAAGGTGGCTGACCACGACCGTGAAGGTGTACTCCCCCTCAGCCAGTCTGGGAAGCATCCTGCCGAATACCCCGTCGTGGGGGTTGCCATCGCCGTGTTTGCCGTCGTCGTATAGCCTGTAAACGACCTGCTTTCCGTCCTTATCCTCAACGTATACCTTCGCGGAGAAGTGTTCCCATTTGGGGTTTCTCGGTGTTATGGGCGTAAGTTCAAGGAGGACGGGGACGGGTTCGGTTGAGGGGGTTTCGGAGGCGGGTTTTATTATCCGGGGTACGGCCATGGAAAGGAGTATGGTAGCCCCCTTGCTGATCTCAAACTTCCACTTTCCGGGTTTGGGATCCTTTATCTTCACTATGACGAAACCTCTACCTTCCCTCCTCTCACCTCTGACCTCTTTACCGTCGGGGTCGTAGATGCGAAGCACCTTCTTCTGCCTCGGGTTGAACGCCACCACCATACTGAACTCCGCCACCCCTTCCTCCATGGGGAACTCCACCAGAGAGTTGTGGTTTATGTCTACCCTGAAACGCCCGCTTCCGGCGTTGATTATGTCAAGGAAGGTCCTGGAGAGCTCCTGGAGGTCGGATACGACGGCGTACTCCCCGCCGCTTACGGTAGAAAGCATCTTCAGTTCCTCAACGGGTTCCTTAGTACTGAAGGTGAAGATCTTCCACCTGTTCTTCTTAAAATCCGAGGCCATCCCCACGAGGGACGTCAGGTAACTGTCAAGGCTCTCGCCTTCCGGTATGTCGGACTCCCGTATCTGGCCGTCCGTAAGGATTATAACGTAGGCCTCCCTCTCAAAGGACCTGTTCTTCAAAAGGGATTGGGCCAGCTTCAGCGCCGCCCTCACGTCGGAGTACTTCTCCGGTTTTACGTTTTTAAGGGAATCCTCAAGCACCTTCCTGAGACCGTGAGGGTCCATGTCCCTTACCACGAAGCGGGCATTTTCGCCGTAGAAGATGACGGATACCTTGACGTTGGCGTTCAGGGAGGAGGCTATATCCGTGACCATCTTCGCCCCCTGAGCAGCCAGACCCGAAGGGTCAAGCCTAACCATACTTCCGGATACGTCTATGAGGAGTACGACTTCCGTGGGTATACCCTTCACTTCGGTCAAAGCGGGGACGCCAATTTGAGGCCCCTTTTCAAGGCTAATTTGCGCCGTCAACAGCCAGAGTACCATCTTCCAGTTCCTCCAGTTTGTTTATGAGATACTCCAACTTCTCGCGATCCTCAAGGACTTCAAGGAGACTGTCGTACAGATCCCGTGGTACGATAATGTCCATCACGGGTCTTCCAAATACCCCGAGGTTTAAAAAGATGTTTGAGAGAGGTTTCATGCTCTCAAGAAAAAACAAGGCTACGGTACCCAACCCCATACGGTGTATCCGCAGGGCGAACCTATCCATCTGCTCCTTCCATTTCTCCATAACCCGTGTCTATTCTAAGGACGCTACCGATATTTTTCATCGTCCGGGCTTCAACCTATTTTCTCGTTCCATACCAGTTTATCGTCGGGAAGCAGGATGAAGTTGTCTATCAGGCGTGCCTCCGGAAACCGTACGGCCAGGGCGAGAAGTACCTTACCCTCTATCTCGCTTACGGGCTGAAGGTCGGGGATACTGGCTATCTCAACGTAATCTACCTCACCGAGGGGAGCCTCCCTCTCAAGGAACTTCCGGATCTCGTCCTTCACCTTCCAGGGATCCCTTTCGCCGGAGAATATCATCTCCTTCCCTAGTTTAAGCGCCCTGTACAGGGCGGTCGCCTGCTTTCGGCTCTCGGGAGAGAGGAGCCTGTTCCGGGAGGACATGGCGAGTCCGTCCGGTTCCCGTACCGTCTCGTGGGGGACTATCTCAAGGTCAAGGTTGAGGTCCTCAACCATACGCTTCACTATGTAGTACTGCTGGGCGTCCTTCAGGCCGAACACGGCAAAGTGGGGCTTGACGATGTTGAAGAGCTTTAAGACGACGGTGGTTACACCCCTGAAGTGTCCGGGCCTGTGGGCGCCCTCCATGTAGCGGTCAAGGTTCTGAACCTCTACGAACGTGGAGAAACCGGGTGGGTACATGTCCTCCGCGGAGGGGGCGAACAGGACCTGCACCCCTTCCATCTCCAGCTTATACCTGTCCTCGTCCAACGTCCTCGGATAGCGGGAGAAGTCGTTGGGGTCGTCAAACTGTATGGGGTTGACGAATACGCTCACCACCGTTATATCGGACTCCCGTCTGGCCTTCCGGATGAGCCGAAGGTGGCCCTCGTGAAGGGCGCCCATCGTGGGGACGAAGCCGATCACCTTCCCCTCTTTCCGGACCTGGTTGGCGAAGATCTGCATCTCCTTGGGACTATGGAATACGAACATATCCGTTATACGTCTATGACTACCGATGCCCTCCAGATACCTCTTTCTCTCTCCACGTGGAGCTTATGTCGCGTTACGGCCTTCAGGTGGCGTTTGACCTTGTGCTTTTCGGGATCAAAGGGTTCCCCGCCCATGGTGGCCTCCATAACGAACTTGTCCCCCTCAAAGTCTATGTTGACGTCAAACTGGCGGTAAACCATCTTGTTAACCTCAAACTCCGTGAGGAGGAAGGATAGCCACTTATGGAGCAGTTCCTCAAGGTCCTCGGCCTCAAAGGTCACCTTCTTCTCCTGATGGATCTTTATGCCGTACAGGGTCCCGAGAAGCTCCCTGAAGAAGGCCCTCGCACTCTCCACGAAGAGCTTGTTGAGGTCCATACTGCTGACCTCAAAACCTATTTCCGCCGTATGTGAAAGCGGTTTGTATGCCATACCCTCTACCTCCTTTTACTTCTTACCCTTTTTCTTCTGTTGTTCACCCTCTTTCTCCTTAAGTTTGAACGCGACGCAGTCGCACTCTATTATGGGGGTGAAGGTACTCTGCGCCACGATCTGAAGGTTCTCCTTTCCGCATCCGGAGTTCTCAAACGTGTGGGTCAGGACGGCCTTTGCGGAGAAGGGTTTAAAGGATAGGAAGGCGTTCTTCTGCCCCTCAAACGTCAGGGGGTCGTTGGTGTAAACGGGTACGTCCTTGAACTTTACCCTGTCACCACCCACTACACGGATACCGAGGAGGTCAAATATGGTGTTCTCGCTTCCCACACTGCTTACCATCAGACCGCCGTTAATGTAGTAGCGGAGGTCGGCGTTGGGTACACCTTCGGGTCCGTAGACCACGACGTACACCGTATCTATGGACGGGTCCTTCAGCTTCCACGGATCAAGGACTCCGCAGTCCGTGTACTTAACTGAGGTCACCTTACCCTTGTCGCCCGTTTTACCTGCCTCTTTGCCGGAGAGGAAGTTGTCGCTGAAGAAGAGAACGTCCGTGCCGTTTATTCCGAAGGTCTGGGCGAACTGGGTGGAGTAGTCGGCGTACCTCTTACACGTGAACTTACTGTGCAGTATGTAGTTTACCACGAACTGTACGCTTGTATTCTTGGATTTAGCGTTCACGACGGTCTTGACCTTCCACGCGTAGGGGGCCTTAACCACGAAGTTATCCCGCCCGTTGACCGTGGTGTTCACGCCGGCGATTATCTTATCGTCTCTCGGACAGGCGGGTTTGAACTCCAGCTCCACCTTTACCGGGTTCTGTTTGTTGAAGATCCGGCAGGAGGGGGGCTGATAGAGTATTACGGGGTTCTCACCACGAATGATGTGCCAGCCGTTACCAACGGCTTCCCCGGTGGTTATCTTTCCGGGTGTTCCGGGCTTGAGTCTGACGGCTACTCCGAAACGTTTACCGAGGATGTCCCTAAGGGACTTGCCCTCGTAGTTGAAGGCGTCGTTAACCCTTATGGATACGTACTTATCCTGAGATATGTCCGCCTCCGGTTTGACCCCTACGGACAGGGTCGTCATGGTCTCCTTAAGGGCTATCTTCGTGAGTACGTCCCCGAGTTTATCCGCGAGTCTGTTGGTTACGAGGATTATGGCCTGAAGAACGTCCCTCACGTTGGTGGAGGGTATGCGGGTCTGGTAGACTTCGTAAACGTACTCGCTCTCAAGGTTGATAAGCCATATCTTCCCCACTATGCCGTAAGAGTCCTCACCCACGAGGATGTCTATGAGGTAGGGCGTCTTCGTGGCCGCAGTGTCGTCCCTGTGGAGGGCGGCGTTCCTGTCGTTGTTCAGGAGCTTGGAAAAGGTTCCGAAGGGGGTTTCGGTGTAGGACAGGCCGGCTATCTTTATTGAGTTCCTGGAGTTCTTCAGGATGCGCTGTTTGGCCTTTTTGGCTATCACGGCGAGGTAGGTGCGGAGGTTCCCCCTGAAGTTCTGGGTGTACTTTCCCGCCGGGTTTACGGCGATACGGGCCTTTATGTAGACGGACGGAGGCGAGCATACGCTGTAAGGGAGTTTTCTAGCTGTCTTTCCGGAGAGTGGACTGAATGGCAGAGCCAGAATAAGCAAACTGACAAGTCCAATTTTTTTCATAAGAGGGGATTATAACGGCGGAGAGAGATAAAATGGTTTTCGGCCGTATAACCTACTTCCGTGGAGATGTTACCTGCGATTGCAGTCAGCCTTCTGGTAGGGATAGGGGCGCTTGTCATGGGATGGCTCACGCCGGCGGCCGCCTTCGCGGTGGCCGTTATGGGAATAGTGGTTATATGGCGGTTGGGATGGTTCTGGGCAATCCCTCCAGTCCTCTTCCTCGGTGTGGGTTCCCTCCTCTCAGGTGGTAGAAAGGGGAAACGCAACCTCTTCCAGATACTCGCAAACGGCGGAGTCGCGACCCTCTTCGCCCTTCTCGGTGATTACGGGGCGTACCTCGTAGCCCTTACGGTCGGATTTTCGGATACCGTGGCCACGGAGATAGGTACCCGTCTATCCCCCGAAGCCTACCTTATAACCGGATTCAAGAGGGTGCCACGGGGAACCTCCGGTGCCGTAAGCGTACCGGGAACGGTGGCGGGCCTGATTACTATACTGGCGATGTCCCTATTCCTGCTGATGGAAAACGCCGGGAACCTGTCCCTGTTCATCGCTTCGTCAGCGGTCGGTCTCTTTGCAGACAGTCTCCTCGGCGCGACCGTTGAATCCCGGGGCATCTTCAACAACGATGCGACCAACTTCGCGGCCACCCTCGTGGGAGCGGTACTGTACGCGATATGCACCCACGTATGAGTATAAGATCGGTAGTGCTTTCTCAGAACCTTCAACGGCTCAAATCCTGCTCCTTTTGTTGATGACGTTCCGAAAACGAAACCGGACGACGCACTCTCCGTTGTTCCTCTATATACCAAACACGAGGGTAATGGATGGTATACTTGAAGTACGACGACAGATTTCCTTTAAGCCCTGCCCTTTGGATGCCCATACTTCAAACGTAGATAAACGCACTCTGAACGCTTTCCGGAGCATTCGGATTTAGACACCTGCTTAGACTGGGGTGTAAAAGTTTAGACGGTGACCCTCAAGGTCGTCTAAATTGCTCGTCCAGAGAATAACCACTTAGGCCATAAGTGCCTTCATTTATAACACAGATCAAAAAAGGTTTAGCACACAA
Organism: Caldifarciminota bacterium; assembly: GCA_015490465.1. Taxonomy (GTDB): domain Bacteria; phylum Hydrothermota; class Hydrothermia; order LBFQ01; family LBFQ01; genus JAADCS01. The sequence continues at coordinate 14,461 of WFXS01000109.1, read as the reverse complement.
ATTAAGCACGTTCCGTGCCGGTGTCTAAGTTTAGACACCCCATTTTTGAAGATAAAGGGCATAATTATTGGCCGTATCCTGATTAGACACTTTAGACGATGATATATTAGAGAATATACTCTCATAGAATAGACGTCTAAGATGAGAATACTCTGGATAGACGACGAGATTGAGGAGATGTACTCTATTGTGTCCTTCCTCAGGTCACAGGGGATAGAGGTGGATACGGCTACGAGCGTGGAGGAAGGGGTAGACAAACTCGCCCGGCAGCACTATAACCTGATACTGCTTGACTACCGTATGCCCCGTATAGACGGCCTTCAGGCCCTGAAGCTCATAAAACGCACCTACCCCCACGTACCCGTCGTAATGCTCACCATGATGACGGACGCGGAGCTCATAAAGAAGGCCATGGTTGAGGACGCGTACGACTACCTCGTAAAACCGGTACAGCCAGCCCAGCTCATGGCCCTCGTAGCCCGTTTACAGAAGGAGAGTCTAAAGAAAGAGTACTACATGGACGAGGCCGATCACCTTAGCGAGGAGGTGGGTAGGATACCGGAGACGTTTGACGGCTACCTCCTTAAGGCCGTAAAGATATTTCAGGCGAGGCACGTGTACAAGGGGTACAGGACGAAGTTTGACGAACTACTGGCACGGGAAAACGCCCGGTTTGCGACGTGGATAGAGAAAAATTATCCAGAGATAATACGGGACGACACACTCCTGATGTCCCATAACCTCCTCAGAAAACTCGTACTACCCTACGTTGAAGTTTCCCCCGTCGTCCTTATCGTTCTGGATAACTTCCGATTTGACCAGATATACGAGGTGGTATCCGCCCTATCCCCGAGCTACAAGATAGAGCAGAGCGTTTACATGTCTCTCCTGCCTACGGCCACCCAGTATTCCAGAAACGCCCTTTTTAGCGGCGCCCTGCCCGACGAGACCGACCGAATAATACCCGGCTCCCTTCAGGACAACCAGAACGAGTTAAAGCTTCTCTGGAAACAGTTAGAGAGGGAGGGTTACAGGGTGGGGGTGTGGTATACGAAGATCAAGAACCTGGAAGCACTATCCAGAATGAAACCCTACGGTAAGAGGCTTGAAGTTTACATAGTGAACTTCGTGGATACTATACTACACCTTACGGCTAACGTGGATGCGTTAAAGACCCTCGGGGAGGGCGAGTCTTCCATAAAGAGATGGGCCCGTCTGATTCTGGAAGACGGAAGGTTCTCCTCGGTGGTGAACCGTTTTCTGGATAAGGGGTACAGGGTTTTCATAACCTCCGACCACGGCTGGACCATCGGCCGTACCCCCGTCTTCGTCAAGGGGGAGGACTTCAGTAAGGGGTTCAGGCACAAGTACGGAAAGAGGATGATCCCGGAGGGAGAGGGCCGGTACGTCCTCGTTGACGATCCCAGGGCCTGGGGTCTCCCCGATTGGGGTCAGTTCCTCTTCGCAGCAGAGGACACCTTCTTTGTCTGGGGAGAGCGGGCCCCGGAGTTCGCGGAAATATACAGGAAGAAGATGTTCCACGGTGGTATTTCCCTTGAGGAGATGGTACTCTCCCTTGTGAGCATAACGGTGTAATTTGCCAACAGGTCCGGCACCTCGCGTACGAAAGCCCCCCAATTACAATAAAATTTTCACACTTTTCACCCTTAAAATTGTGGGTTATGGATTGGAAAGGGAAGCCCGTTAGCAAAGGCTTGGAAAACTACCTGAAGAAGGCACGGGAGCTTGCGAAGAGGAGGGGGGAGTTTTACGCCGACAGCGACCACCTTCTGGCGGCCCTCTTCTCGGACAAGGAGGGACCCTTCGCGAGGTACCTTGAGAGGAGGGGGATACCCTTTGAGGCCGCCAAGGGTGAGGTGGATAGGGTCTTAGAGCAGGTCTGGTCCCAGTTGGATCAGATAGAGAACTCCTATTACGACACCCTCCGCAAGCTGGTCAATCGCCTCTCCGCCGACTACGGTACGGACGTCAAACCCCTCATCGCCGACGTCATAAGGGCGGCGGCCCAACCGGAGAGTAAGGAGAAGATGGTACGGGTAAGGGTGCGCCGCTGGGCCCCCTCCTTTGAGGACGAGTGGGAGAGGATAATCCGGGAGTTCTTCGGTGAGAGCTTCGGGGGCATCTTCTCCGGACGCCGCTGGTCGTACACCGAGGACTACGTCTCCCTGCCGGAGAGCCTATACAACTCCCTAAGGGGGAAGGTGAACGAGAGCCTCCTCGCCGAGCTGGCCGACATCTACGACAAGTTCAGGGGAGCCTTCGCCAACCTGAAGAGTAGCGGTTTTGACCCCCGCAGGGTCTCCCGCGCCATCCTCAAGCGTCTCGGCCTTGAGGCCGAAGCCGAACCCGTGTGGTCCTACTTCGTAGAAAGCGCCCTCAATAGGGCTGCGGAGAAGGACAAAGGCTCCATAGACACGGCGGACGTCCTTGAGGCCCTGATGGGCAACGGCAGTTTCGCCGGCAGCGTACTGAACCAGCTGCTTAGCGCAAAAGTTCCAGAAGGAGGTAAAGGTATGAACAGGATGGAGGATCTAAGGGAAGAAGAGAAGAGCGCCCTTGAGAGGTTTACGACGGACCTGACCAAGTTGGCCGAGGAGGGCAAACTTGACCCCGTCGTAGGTAGGGACAGGGAGATCCAGCAGGTAATAGAGGTCCTGCTGCGTCGCAGCAAGAACAACCCCGTCCTTATTGGTGAAGCCGGGGTAGGTAAGACGGCCATAGTGGAGGGCCTTGCCCAGAGGATAGTTAAGGGTGAGGTGCCGGAGGGGCTGAAGGGCAAGAGGATACTCTCCCTTGACACCGGCGCCCTCATAGCCGGAACCCGCTACAGGGGAGACTTTGAGGAGAGGCTTAAGAAACTGGTTGAGGAGCTGAAGAGCAGGGACGACGTCATCCTCTTCATAGACGAGATCCACAACATAGTCGGTGCCGGAAAGGCCGAGGGAGCGCCCGCCGACGCCGCCAACCTCCTGAAGCCCGCCCTCGCCCGCGGCGAGATACAGGTAATAGGTGCCACGACGGCCGACGAGTACCGCAAGCACATAGAGAAGGACGCCGCCCTTGAGAGGAGACTCCAGCCCATATGGGTGGACGAGCCTGACCCCGAAAAGGCCCTCCTGATGGTCAAGGCCGTAAGGCCCAAGCTGGAGAAGCACCACGGCGTTGAGATAAGCGATGACGCCCTTGAGGCGGCGGTGAAACTGACCCACAGGTACATGCCCGACCGCAGGCTTCCCGACAAGGCCATAGACGTCCTGGATCAGGCCGCCGCCCGCAAGAAGCTGAAGATAACCTCCCCCGCCCTCTTTGAGAAGGAGGTACAGGAGAAGATAGCCGAGCTTCAGGCCGAGCTTGAGAGGGCCAAACTCCGCGGGGACGAGGCCGCAGCCAAACAGCTGGAGCAGCACATAGAGAACCTGAAGAAGCAGGTTGAGGGCGTGAAGAAGGAGGGCGAGGACCTCTCCTCCCTGAAGAAGAGGATAGAGGAGCTGGAGAAGGAGGTCAAGAAGTTGGAGGAAGAGGGGAAGATTGAGGAGTGGGAGAAGAAGAACGCCGAGCTTCTCAAACTCAAGAAGAAGTACCTTGAGGCCCAGAGGAAGGAGGGCAAGACCAAGATCGTCATAACGGCCGAGGACGTGGCCGAGGTGGTCTCCAACATCACGGGGATACCCGTCTCCAAGTTGGTTGAGGAGGAGAGGGAGAAGCTCCTGAAACTTGAGGAGGAGATCCACAAGAGGATAGTGGACCAGGAGGAGGCCGTAAGGAAGGTGGCCGAGGCCATAAGGAGGGCGAGGGCCGGGGTGTCCGACCCCAAGCGTCCCCTTGGCTCCTTCCTCTTCCTCGGTCCCACCGGCGTAGGTAAGACCGAGCTGGCGAAGGCTCTGGCCGAGGTGCTTTTCGGGGACGAGGACGCCCTGATACGCCTTGACATGTCCGAGTTCAAGGAGGAGCATTCCGTCGCCAAACTCATAGGCGCCCCTCCCGGATACGTCGGATACGAAGAGGGTGGCAAGCTAACCGAGGCCGTCCGCCGCAAACCCTACTCCGTACTTCTCCTTGACGAGATAGAGAAGGCCCACCCGCGGGTCTTTGACCTCTTCCTGCAGGTGTTGGACGACGGCCGCCTCACCGACTCCCAGGGCCGCACCGTCTCCTTCCGCAACACCGTAATCATAATGACAAGCAACCTCGGAGCCGAGTACATCCGCGAGGTGGCGGACCGCTTCAACAGGGCCTACCAGAACCTTGACAAGAACGACCCCGAATTCACCAGGAAGGTGAAGGAGTTGGAGGAGGAGTTTGAGAGGGACTTTGAGAAGGCCAAGGAGAGGGTCCTTGAGCTGGTGCGGAAGTACTTCCGTCCGGAGTTCCTCAACCGCATAGACGAGATAGTGGTCTTCAAGCCCCTCCGCTGGGACCACGTCCTCCAGATCGCCCGCCTCCTCATCAAGAAGCTCAACGACCGCCTCGCCGACAGGGGCATCAAGGTGGAGCTGGACGACAAGGCCTACGAGCTACTCGTCAAGAAGGGCTTTGACCCTCTCCTCGGCGCCAGGCCCCTCCGCCGCGTCATCCAGAGGGAGATTGAGAACAAACTCTCCGAGCTGATCATAGCCGGCAAGGTTAAGGAGGGGGACGTCGTCAAAGTCACCGCCGAGGGGGACGAGTTCGTGTTTCAGGTGTGAGTGAGGGAAGGTAAGAGGTGTAGGGGGGCCGTACGGCCCCCCGGTTTTGCGTTTAGGTGGGAAGGTTCAAGAGGGAGTGAAGGATTCCTATAAGGAGGCATATTGTTCTTACGTTGGGGTCGTAGGGGAAGGAGAACAGTGCGACGGCGAGTGCGGTTATCTCGCAGAGTAGCTCTGCGAGAGCCACCAATTTCTGCAAACGCGACAGAAAATTTCTCCTCATACCTTGTGGAATTTAAACCGGTAATTTTGGTATAATTTTACATTTTATGAATGGATTCCTAAGTGCAATATTAAATCTGGAGTTTCACGCGGTTTTCAACCTTGCGCTATGAGATTTGAACCGACCCACCAATAAGGAATTGAAACCTGCATATCCATCGGCAACTTAACCTACCTTGTGGAATTTAAACAGGATTGTTTGACTTACCTATAAGGGATTGAAACATCCCTCCTCACCTCAACCGATAAGATTTTCTCCATCCCCCTCGTATCCCTTGGCCTGTAGGCCGTGTTTGGCTCCAGAGTAAAAAGCACGTGGTTGTCCATTTTTCTTAAAGCACTATCCCTTTTACGCCTTCTACTTTTGATAAACCCTCTCGCCCGGAATATTCCACGGATATGAGTTAACACTGTGTGGATATAAACCTTAAAACGTTCAATACACCCTGCGTTCTCGTCGGTTCCTTTCTTTCAGGGATAACGAGGTCCCCGTATCGTGGGACTTTCCGTAGAGGCCACTTACAGCCTCCTCAACTTCGCCCGGTCCTTCATGAACGTCTTCTTACCGACGGAGAAGAGGACGGTGACGGTTTCACCGTCCACCCTCAACACCCTGCCAACGCCGTAACGGTCGTGGACGACGTAGTCCCCCTTCTTAAGGGTGCTGTTCTTCACCTTCCCGACCTTCTCACGGGCGGACGTTACCCGTTTTTTACGCCTATCCTCACCGATAATGCCCATCTCGTAGAGAAAACGGCTCGGCTCAAGGCCGTCCCTCCATCCCCTCACCTCAACGGAGGACAGGTATAGGTGTCTCTTAGCCCTCGTTATGGCGACGTAGGCCAGTCTCCTTTCCTCCTCAACGTTCCCCTCGTCCAACGCCCTGTAATGGGGGAAGGTACCCTCCTCCAGACCTATTACGAACACGGTCTCCCTCTCAAGGCCCTTGGCTGCGTGTACGGTCATGAGGGCCACGGCGTTCCCCTTCTCCTTCGTGTCTATTGAACTCAGAAGTGAGAGCTGGTTCACGAACTCCAGGGTGTCGGTGTACTCGGACGCCATATTCAGGAGCTGGGAGACGTTGTCCCGGCGGCTCTCGTAGGATTCCGGGAACTTCCTCTGGAGGTACCCGAAGTAATCCATCTCCTCTATTACCCTTACCAGCGCCCTGTGGGGCGGATAATCCTCAATTTCCCTAAGAAGGTTCACTAACTTTGCGGCGGTCTTAAGCCTACCTCCCCTGAGTCCTCCTGCTTTCAGCTCCTCTTCACCGACCTCCGTGAAGGGTTTTGATGTTAAAGCCTCTTTCAGTATTTGGGCGGTCTTTGCTCCCACCCCTTCCACGGTTGATATAACGCGGTCAAGGGCAACCGCATCCCCCGGATTTATGGCAAGGCGGAGGTAGGCTATGAGGTCCTTCACCTCCCGCCTCTGGTAGAATGAGACGTCACCCACCACCGTGTACGGTATTCCCCACCTTATGAGGGCGTCCTCCACGGCCTTGGACAGGTAGTTCGCCCTGTACAGGACCATGACGCTTCCGGGGTCGTGCTTCCTGACGGTGCGGGCTACCCAGTCCGCCTCCTCCCTTTCGGAGTAGAACCTACGATATACGGGTTCGGGGCCGTCTCCGGAGTGGGACCTCAGGGTCTTGCCCCTCCTCTGTCTGTTGTGTCCTATAAGGCGGTTGGCGAGGTTGAGGATCTGGTTCGTGGACCTGTAGTTGGTCTCAAGCTTTATCAGGATGGCCTCCGGGAAGTCCCTCTCAAAGTTAAGGAATATGGTGAAATCGGCTCCCCTGAAGGCGTATATGGACTGATCCTCGTCCCCCACCACGAAGACCCTCCTGTGGTTGGGCGCACCGGCTATGAGCTTGATCATGCGGTGCTGGAGGGGGTTGGTATCCTGATACTCGTCCACCAATACGTAGAAGAACCTCTTTGCGTACTTCTCCCTTATATCCTCCCCCTCAAGCAACCTTACGGCCTCTATCAGTATGTCGTCAAAATCAAGCGCGTTGGCCTCCTTAAGCCTCCTCTGGTACTCCTCGTAAGCGGATAGAAAGAGCGTCCTGTCAACGTTCGCAGGTATCCTGCCCGTATTCTTGTACCGGGTTATGGCGAGGCGTAAGGCACGGGGTTTAACGGATAGGTTCCCCTTCTCAACTATCTCCTTAACGAGCGCCCGCGAATCTTCGTCGTCGTAAACCACCCGGTCCCCCGTCTCCTCCCGGATGATCCTCAGGGCTATGGAGTGGAACGTACCCACGTTCAGGCGCTTTACGTTGACGAAACGGGAGAGCCTCTCCCTCATCTCGTCCGTCGCCTTGTTCGTAAAGGTTACGGCCAGTATACTGTTCTCCGGTATCCCTATCTCCCTGACGAGGTAGGCGACCCTGAGGGTAAGGACGCGGGTCTTACCGGACCCGGCACCCGCCACGACCATTATGGGGCGGTCTATGGGGGCCAGGACGGCCTCCCTCTGGGAAGGGTTGAGTCGCGATATCTCCTCAGAGAGCGATCCGCTCAACTTCGGAGACCTCCGTTTTAAAGAACTCTACCTCCATCTTCTCAAGGTCCACCACGGCGAAGGAGACCGTCCCGGTTATGTACCCGTAGATTTCCCCCGGATTCAGGATGAGGGCGTCCCTCACCTTACGGACCTTCATCTCGTGGGTGTGGCCGTAGAGGACGAGATCAAAGTCCCCCGATGCGGCGAACTCGTCCAAGAGCCTCGGCTCGTGCATGAGGACGATGTTCCTGTCTCCAAGCACAATATAGGCCTGCTCCTCCGTGAATAGATGGAAACCCACCTTACCGAAGTTCTGGGTGAGCCTCACGTGGTCCCCGTCGTTGTTCCCGGTTATAGCCCAGAGATCCCCCTTATACATATCCCTCATCCGGAGAGGGACGAAGGGGCTGATTATGTCACCGAGGTGTATGACCCTGTCTATGCCCATATCGTTCAGCTTTCCGAACGCCCACTTCAGACCCTTGAGGTTGTCGTGCGAATCCGATATTACGCCTATCCTCATGAACGACGATTATACCGTTGCTCTCCGAACGGGTAGGGTACTGCGGTAGAATACGGGGGGTGGCGCTCCTACTCCTTGCCCTGTGTGAGACGACCGATTACGGGGAGGCCGTAGATTACGTCAGGCTTATAGTCCGCATGGGAAACCCCGTAAGGGTGAGGGAGGATTACTCCGTTCTGGTAGCCGGGAAGGAGATCAGGTACGGCCTGAGGAGGGTGCTGCCCGCCAGTTACGGCAGAGTTGAGGTAAAAGGTGTGTACGACAACACCCGTCCGATGGCGTACCGCGAGGAAACCACGGACGGGAGTACGGTTATCTTTATGGGGGACAGGTGTCTGTTTCCGGGGAAGCACAGGATAACCCTTGAGTACGAGGTTTACCCCCGGTCGGATACGCTGTGGCTCGGTGTTCTGAACGGCGATTTCCCCCTACCCGTTGACTACGTGGAAGTGGTGGTAGTTCCGGATACTTCGGAGTTCCCGGTGGTTATCCCTCCGAAGGGTTTCCGGGAGGAGAAGGTTCAGGGTTTCTACGTGGTACGGATAACGGGAGACGGTCCATTCCCTCCGGGGGAGCGTGTTAACGTAGGTATACTGCTTCCCTCCGCCGACAGGTACGCGCGTCCTCACCTTCTCGCCCTCCTCGTAGCCTTTCTCCTCGTCCTTCACGTCCTTTCCGCAGGTCTAAGGCGGGCGTAGAATTGCCCTCTTGAGGGCCCTTATAAGGTGGAGTGTGGAACATCCGGTGGGTATAGGGGTTATTCTGTTTGCCCTTATAGTGACGGGGTTTTACTCCCTCCTCCGGTTGAAGATAGACCTCCTTCCGGACGTCTCCATGCCCACCATAACCGTAATTACCCCCTATCCGGGAGCCGATCCCGGCACCGTTGAGAGGAACGTAACGGCCCCCCTTGAGGACGTCCTGAGGGGCATCTCCGGTGTGGTAAGGGTCAGGTCCCGGAGTACAGAGGAGTACTCCCAGATAGAGCTTCAGTTCTCCTACGACAGGGACTTAGACGCCGCCCTGATGGAAGTCAGCGAGAGGATAAGGGGGGTGAGCCTGCCGGAGGGGGCGGGGAAGCCCAACGTGATACCGTTTGATCCCTCCGTCTTCCCCATAATAACCGTCACGTTCCCGGAGGAGCAGGGTGGGGTGATAAGGCACCTCTGGAGGGACCGAATTCTGGCCATAAAGGACGTCGCCCTCGCCCCTCTCCTCTTCACGTCCGAGACCTACACCCGCATATCCCTGAAGCCGGATAGACTGGCCTGGTACAGGATACCGCCGAAGAACGTGGTTATGGCCGTTAAGGACAGGTCGTACAACGCCCCGGCCGGGGGAGCCGTCATATCCGGACGGATAGACTCCGTTTACCGCCTCAGGGATCTGATAGTGGGGTACTACGGCCGGCCGGTTTTCCTCCACGAGGTGGGTGAGGTCTCCCGGTTTACGGAGAAGTTTGACGTACTCCAGCTGAACAACGATACACCGGCGGTTATAAGCCCCGTCTTCAAGGTGTCCGGGGCCAACACCTACGAGGTCGGGAGGAAGATAAAGCGAGTCCTTGAGGAGATAAAGGAGACGGGTAGACTGAAGTTCTGGATAGCGATGGATCAGAGTTTTCTGATAGAGAAGGTGGTTAAGGAGGTGGCCAACTCCGCCCTGATAGGGGGAATACTGGCGGTTCTCTTCGTCGTCCTCTTTACCCGTAGCGTCCGTCTGGCCCTCGCGATAGGCATGAGCATACCGCCCGCCGTAGTCATCTCCCTTATGGTCCTCCACTTCCTCGGTTATACACTCAACGCCATGACCCTCATAGGCATGGCCCTCGCTATCGGTATGATAGTGGACAACTCCGTCGTAGTGAGCGAAAATATCTACCGTCTGAGGGGCCTCGGTCTGTCGGATAAGGAATCCGCCGTAGAGGGAGCCTCTCAGGTCATCCTGCCCATAACAGCGTCCACTCTCACCACCATCATCGTCTTCTTCCCCGTCGTGTACCTGACGGGACCGATAGGCAGGATAGCCGAAAACGTCGCTGTTGCCGTCGTGTTCTCCCTCCTCTCCACCCTTCTTATCGCCGTGAGCGTTACACCCACGTACGTCCGTTTCATCCTCGGCAAAGTTAAGGGGGGCGTTCCCCTTATGGCCAGACTTTACAGGAGGTTCCTCAACACCTACCTTTCGGACTGGAAACTGCCCACTTTCACCGGGATACTCCTCCTCTCGCCCCTCGCCCTCGCCCCCTTTGTCGGGGGGGAGTTCCTGCCGGTTCTGGACTCGGATTTCATATACATGGACGTAGAACTTCCTCCCAACACACCCTTTGAGAAGACCGCCACCTACATGAGGAGCGTATCCGGGATATTCGCCGACATACCGGAGGTGGAGAACTACGCCGTATTTGTGAGCGCTCCCAAGAACCTGCCCAAGGGCATCATAGCCTACGGCGGTGGGGCAACCGAGACCTACAAGGGGCAGGTCTTCGTCCGACTCAAGGAGAGGGCGAAGCGCAGGAGGACCCAGCAGGAGATAGAGAGGGAGATACTCCGCAGGATGCCCCCCTTTCCGGGCAAGAAGGTGAAGTTCCTTCCGGTTGAGAGGCTCACCATGTTCGGCATGGCCGGAAAGGCCGTGAGCGTCGGTTTTACGGGGAGGGACGTGAAGGTATTGAGGACGATAGCCGACAGGTTCGCCAGAGAACTGGAGAAGGTTCCGGGTCTTAAAAACGTCTCCACTGACGTCCGCCCCGGCAAACCGGTTGAGGTCTGGAGGGTCAGGGAGGAGGTAAAAGCTCTCGGAAAGGGGGTTTCGGAGGCTCAGTACGACCTCTACGTCCTGAAGCAGGGGTACGCGGTAGGGGAGGTAGCCGGTGAGAAGGTGGTCGTGGGGGCGGATACGTCGGCCCCCGTGTGGACCTATCCCATAGTCGGGGACTCCGCCGTGGGGTACGCCGTGGACTACGTCAGGGTTGATACGGAGGTCACCCCTGCCGTGATAGAGAGGGAGAACGGCCTGAAGGTCGTTTACGTGAGGGCAGACCGAACGACCCCCAACCTGCTGTCGGTTTACCAGAACGTACGGGCCATCCTGAGGGGGATCCACCTGCCCGAGGGGTACGGGTACGTACTGGGAGGGGAGGTCCTTAACCTGATAGAGATGTTGAAACAGCTGTTTCTGGCGGGTATACTCGCCGTTATTCTGGTGTACGCCGTCCTCGTCGCTCAGTTTGAGAGTCTGAGGTTCCCCTTAGTGATAGCCGTGAGCGTCGTGTACGGTCTCGCCGGCGCCCTACTCCTCATGTTCCTATTCGGGATAACCTTCTCCCTCGTATCTGCCCTCGGCATACTGGTCGCCTCCGGTGTGGTGGTAAACAACGGGATAGTGATGATATCCATGGCCAGAAGGCTTAAGGACCTTCCGCCGAAGGAGAGGATAGTTGAGGCGGCCTTCGTCCGGCTCAGACCCATTCTCATAACCACCATGACCACGCTTATGGGGTTGCTTCCCATGATCTTTATTGTGAGCGAGGGATTTGAGTACCGTCAACCTATCGCCGTTTCCCTGTTCGGCGGAATACTCTGGGGAACCCTTTTCTCCCTGTTCGTCCTTCCCTTCCTCTACGTGCTGGTTGAGAGTTACCTACCGGAGATGAAGGGCGGGTGAGTACTCCACGGGCGGGTCAATACCGTTGTCAAGATCGTAGTACTCCTCCGGCAGGGAGTTAAAGTCCCTCAGGAACCTCTCCCGTGCAGCCTCAAGCGAGTCTTCAGCGTACACGTACTCTCCGTTTTTAACCACCTGAACGAGGACGGGTTCGCCGTCGTACTCCTCGCTCCTGTGGGCCACCACGTCCCTGAGTATCTTCCCCCGGCTATCGTAGTACCGGTATATCCTCTTTGAACCGCCTATAACGACCTTCCCCTTTGAGAACTTGTGTTTGAAGCCGGTCTCGTCCTCCACCAGCTTGTATATGGCACCGAGGACGGGTTTGTCCGGGGGGATGGCTACCTCGGAACCCACACCGAAGGCGTCCGCCTCCCCCTTCTCCACTATATCCCTTATCTTCCACTCGTTTAAATCTCCAGAGAGGACGATGAGGACGTCCTCAAGGCCAGCTTCCCTGAAACGGCGCCTCGCGTACCGGGAGAGTTCCACCAGATCCCCCGAGTCTATCCGTATGCCCCTGAGTTTCAGTCTGTCTCCGAGGTACTTTATCACCTCTATGGCCACCTCTATGCCGGCGTAGGTGTCGTAGGTGTCAACGAGGAATATGGCGGATTCCGGGTAGACCTTCGCAAACTCCAGAAAGGCCTCAAACTCCGTCCTGTAGGATTGGACGAAGGCGTGGGCCATGGTGCCGTAAACGGGTATTCCGTAGAGCTTTCCGGCCTCAAGGTTGGACGTACCCGCCCAGCCGGTTATGTACGTCGCCCTTGCTATGCGGACGGAAGCGCTCTCGTCGGCGGCCCTCCTGGCCCCGAACTCAAGGAGCATTCGGCCCTTCGCAGCGTGGTATATGCGGGCGGCCTTGGAGGCGGAGTTTATCTGGTAGGCCACCCGGTTCAGGAGCATGGTTTCTATTATCTGACCCTTTATGCGGCTGGTCTCAACGACCATCACCGGCTCGCGGGCGAAGAAAATACGCCCGTCCGGCACGACGTAAACGTCACCGTCAAACCTGAAGTTGGCGAGGTAATTCAAAAACTCCTCCGAAAACTTACCGAGGGAACGCAGGTAGTCTATGTCCTCCTTTTCAAACTTCAGTTCGGTGAGTTCCCTTGCGGCTTCAAGGGTTCCGGCAGCCACCATGAAGTTCCGATAGCGGTTAGGACGTACGCTCATCTCAAAGGTGGACCATCCGTCCATACCGTCCCGGAGGTAGACGTTGGCCATGGTGAGTTCGTAGAGGTCGGTAAGGAGGGAACGCATGGGGAATTATTTTACAGTCGTGAGTGGTTTGCGAAAGAAGGGGGGATGGTATAAACCTTTTACCTTACCACGGTCTTGAAGACTTTACCCCCGACCTTCACGAAATACACACCGGCGGGCAAGGAAACCCTGCCCTTACCCCTGAAGACGAGCCTGCCGCTCACGGAACTCTCAACCTTCAGGTCAACACCTCCCCTGAAGACGGTGAACACCCCCTTACCCCCAATTCTCCTCTCCCTGACCCCTATCATACCCCTGGTGGTGGCACTGAAATACACCATACGCCTCGGCTCCCGCCTGTCCCCTCCCCATACGCCAAAGAGCCGGTCGCTGTCGTACTCAAAACCCATATACTCCCCCTCAAGATTGTCCCCGTACATCCTGAAGGTGTCAGACGATACCGGATAGGTTCGGGCCGCCTCCGGCGTAGCGCTGGACTTGACAAATTGAACTCACGAGTGTATAATACCCCTTCCACCGATAGTGGTGGGGCGCCCTTCGGGGTTTTACCCCTTTACCCGGAGGGTGGAGAGGGAAAAGGGGAAAAAGGGAGGTAGGCTATGAAAAAGTGGATATGGATAGGAGGAGGGGTGATAGGTATGGTGGTAGTTCTTCTGATCCTTTTCATAGTCGCCCTTCAGTTTTTGGCACGGGTGTACGTTTATTCCGTAGCCTACACTGTTGCCACGGTTGCATCTACACTTAACGAAGAAGAGAACCCGCAGAGGATGCGGATAAGTGTAAGGTTCCGTGAGGATAATCCCAACGGTAAATGTACCAAATGTAAGAGCTGGATAGCCCCTCTCGGTTGTGGATGTATCGTCATAGATTTTTGAATTTCCCGACAGATAACCGTTCGGGTGTATAATGTTCCCTTCCACCGATAACGGTGGGGGCGTCCTTCGGGGTTTAACCCCTTTACCCGAAGGGTGAAAGAAAAAGGGGGAATAGGGAGGTGGGGAAATGATCGTACTTCTAACCTCCGTAATCAGCGGAGGGTTTGACACCCTCACCGTAATTGAGGTGGTCGGGCGGGGTGCGATTATCAAACAGGTACCCCGCAACCTCGCATCCATAAAAGACCTCTACGGCTCGTTCTCCACCAACGTCCTGATACGTCCGTACATTTACGTAAAGAAAATCAGCGAGGGCGACAACATCCTCCTTGAGATCAACATCCCCGAACCTCTCATATCCGAGGTTGACATAAAGGCCTTTCACGAGTGGCTGGACGAAAAGTTCAGGGAACTTGAAAGGGTACTCAAAGAGGCGGAAGAAGAAGCTATGGCGAACGGGGGGCAATTTTTACAGAACACCTTGGGGATGAGGAAAACGCTCCAAACCTTTACGGTTCGGAGTGAAAGCGGCGGTATAGGGCTATCCCTCCCCGGCGGCTTAAATGCGGAGATATGGGATGCCAGCGGCAGGAGGGTGGGGACGTACAGGGGAAACCGTTTTATTCCCCTGAGGCCGGGTATATACTTCGTAAAGGTAGACGGTAAGATAGAGAAGGTGATCGTCAGGTAGTCCGATAGGGCGTCGACTCACGGGGACAATAACCACATCC
>WFXS01000108.1 GCA_015490465.1 Caldifarciminota bacterium | reverse complement strand
TTTTCGGACGCCGTAAGGAACTTGAGGGTGAAGTAAACTACCGTGATGAGGACGAGGATCAGGCCGACGACTCCCGTCTCAACTAAGGCGTTCAGGTAGGAGCTGTGGAGGTGCGCCGTGTTATCTATCAGGCCCTTAACGTAGTACGGTTTTAACAGAGAAGAAACGTGGTCATAACCCACTCCGAAGACGGGCGAGGACGGGAAAGCCTCTAACCCTATCCTCCAGAAGTTAACGCGGGCCTTGAGGGACCACAGGAAACCGGCCCTCAGGGGTGAGTAGAGGAGGCCGGCCGTTACCACAGGCACGGACCATAAGACGACGTAAGGGTAAAGCCGGAAAAGGTGCGCCATGTGGTAGAGAAGGGCGAGAGACAGAAGAAGGGTTGCGAGAATGTAGGCCTTGGCTTCCGTGAGAATCAGGGCGGTGAAGACAGGGAGTACGAAGACGAGGTACCTCCACCTGTAGAACAGCCCCACGGAAAGGAAAAGTAGGGTCAGTATTCCGAATACGGCGCCAGAGTGCATCTTGTGGTCGTAAAAACCCACGAAAGACGTGAAGTTATAAAACCGTCGCTCCTCAAACCTCCCCTTCCAGCCTTCGCCGAGGGCAACGTCCCCTTTTCTGACCTTCACTATGGCACCGGCGTAGGAGTAGAAGGTGTACTCTCCGGGGCTAAGGTGTACGGGCCTGTCCTGAGTAACGCGGGGCCCGTTTATGAAGTAATTCCGCTTCTTATCCGTAAGGATAACGGCCACGATTTCGGTGGGTCTTTTCACGGTTAGACGGCACTCTCCCCGGCACTCCGTGTACACCCATCCCGTACGGAACGCTCCGGAAAAGGCCCCGAGAATACCGAGGGAGGCTACGACGGACGAGGAGAGGGCCAGAGCGAGCAGGAGGGCGTTCAACCTCCCCTCGGAGAGGCGGAGGACGGAGAAAACGGGATACGGGAACTTATCGTAAACGTCCTTCACAGGCTTGATGGGCAGGCCGTTAAGTAAAAGGCTAAGGGAACGCCAGGCGTAGAGGAGGACAAAAAGCAGAAAGTCCTTCGGATATGACGCTTTCCTCCGTAAGACTTCGTAAAAACTGAGAACAAGTGCCAGGGTTAAGGGTACGTAGGAAAGGGAAAGGGAGAAGGGAAGGCTAAAGGCCATCAGAACGGCGAGAATAAAGAGCAGTTTATCGCCTTTCAAGGTTCCTCCAGTAGTACCTGTATCCGCTCAGTAGTGGCCAGAGAAAGCGGGGAAGGAGGCGGTAGTTGTAGCCGAGTATGAGACCCATGAAACGGGCGAAGTTCTCAACTACGGCGTAGGGTACCCAGAGAGGATAGTTCTCCGCAAGGTATAGGATCTCCTCCCGGAAGAACCTGAGGGTGTCTCCCCTTCCACCGTACTTCCTCAGCCACCGGTTTTCGGCGTAGAACACACCTATGGAAAAGTACCTCCTGAATATCCCCCACGGTGTGAAAGTGTGGGCGTGTATGACACGGGCCTCCGCGTTGTACATGGTACGATAGCCGGCAAGTATCAGCTTCGCCGCCACGTAGAGATCCTCCGAAAGTATTACACGGGGGAACCCTCCCACCTCAAGGAGTTTTTCCTTTAAGTAGGCCGCGCACACGTTGGAGTTCGTGAAGACCTTTAACCCCTGTTCGGGAAGCATGCTCCTGTCCTTGATCTCCGACCTCTCAGGATAGCTGAAGAGCCGGAAGAAGACCTCAGGTGGAGGCGTACCGGGGGGTGGGATGTGGCGGGCGTAGGAGAGGACCACCCTGCCTTCCACTATGGGCCTTATGAGGGTCTCAAGGGTATCCTCCCTTTCGGGAAGGGCGTCCTGAGACATGAAGACAACGATCTCACTGCTGGCCACCTTCAGGCCGAGGTTCCGGGTGAGGCCGTGGTTGAACTCCTCGCGGGGTATCTGGAGGAAACGGTCGGCCCACCTCCGGGCTATCTCCGGTGTGGAGTCAGACGACGAGGAGTCTATGACCACTATCTCAGTATCAACCGTCTGGGAACGGAGGGAGGAAAAGAGACGGGGCAGGTACCTCTCCCCGTTTAAGGTAGGGATTACTACGGAGACCCTCACGGACCGAATATGGCCCCTCTTACCTCCTCCATGGTGCGCTCAGCGACCTCCCTCGCCTTCCGGGACCCTTCCCTTACGATCTCAAGGACGTCTTCGTCGCTGTAACTTTCCGCCCTCTCCCTTATGGGCGTCAACTTCTCAATGAGGACCTCCGTCAGCCTGTTTTTACAGGCCACGCACCCCAGTTCACCGGCGCGGCACGCCCTCTCTATCTCGTCCACCTCCTCGCCGTTGAATACCTTGTGCATGTGGAATATCGGACACACCTCCGGCCTTCCGGGGTCGTTCCGCCGCACCTTCATGGGGTCGGTTATGCTGGATCTGACCTTCTTCCTTATGATCTCCGGGGGGTCGCTCAGGAATATGGCGTTGTTGTAGGATTTGGACATCTTCCTGCCGTCCGTCCCGAGTATCTTTGGCGTCTCCGTCAGCAGAGGCTCCGGTATGGGAAAGACGGGGACATATATCCGGTTGAAGTCTCTGGCAATTTCCCTCGTAAGTTCAAGGTGGGGGAGCTGGTCCGCCCCTATGGGAACGACCTCCCCCTTGTAGAGCAGTATGTCAGCCGCCTGAAGTACGGGGTAACCGAGAAGGCCGTAAGAGATCTCGGCCGGTATGGCCGCCTCGTCAAGGGATACCTCCGTGGTTATCTTCTCAAGTACCTCGTCCTTCGCCCGGTTGATAACGCTGCTCAGCATCCTTCTCGCCTTATCTTCGTCCTCCTCCCTCACGAACCTCAGGATCTGATCCACCTCGTCCTCAACGTCCAGCCTCTCAACCTTTAGGGACATCCTCGTGTAGCCCTTCTTCTTCCTCAGTTCGGCGAGTTTCTCTTTGAACGTGGGGTTTCTCAGAAGCCTCGGCACGGATACGAGCATGGAGAAGGCGAGGTGTAACTCGGCATGCTCCGGTACGTAGGACTGACGGAATATTACGGCCTTCTGAGGGTCAATCCCGACGGCGAGCCAGTCCCTGACCATGCCTAAGACGTTCTCGTTAACCTCCTTCGCCCTGGCGGGGTCGTCCGTGAGGGCGTGCCAGTCGGCTATCTCGTAGTAGCATTCGTACTCGTCCTGAAGCCTTATCCAGTTGGTCAGAACACCGGCGAGGTGTCCCACGTGCATACGACCGGTGGGGCGCATGCCGGAAAGGATAACCTTCTTACGATTTTCGGCCATGGAGCGTTGATTTTAAAGCGGGAGCAGGTTTACTTAGTTGCCCGATTACCTTTCGTACTCTCCCACACCACGTAATGGAGGAGGGCTTCGGCCTCCCTCAGGCTCAACCTCTGGTCCGGCAT
The DNA here is from genome assembly GCA_015490465.1 of Caldifarciminota bacterium. Lineage (GTDB taxonomy): Bacteria > Hydrothermota > Hydrothermia > LBFQ01 > LBFQ01 > JAADCS01. Next base: position 20,458 of record WFXS01000108.1, on the reverse strand, counting down.
ACGTACACCGTACTTTTTGAGGAGAGCGCGGGCAAGTGAGTCGTACTGCTGCATGCTGTCAGGACGCAGGAGGAGAAGGAGCGCCCATCTGTAATCCCGTATCCGGTGAACGTCCTTGAGGTCGGGACCGACGAGGTCCCCTTCACCAATAGTGTGGCATACCCTGCACCCACGGGTGTTGAAGAGCTCTTTCCCGAGCGCCACGAGTTCGGGATCCGGCTCAGAGGGCCACTCTCCGGGAAGGTCCCCGTACGTCCACCTTTCGGACGTATCCACGGAGACCCTTACGGTATCTTCCCCTTTCAACTCAATTACCCTCGGATTTTCGGCCAGCCTGTCCAGAAACAGGTAGAGTATCCCGAGAGCAGCAGCAGTTATTATAACGAGCGTTGTAAAGATTCTCCGGAGCCTCACTTCGTATTCTAATCCGGTTTAATGTGGTGCTTTTCCGGGAAAGCGAGAGATAACGCCATCCATCCCACGGACCACCTCATGAATACCCTCCTGTCTTCGGGACCGTTGTAAACCTCCCCTCCGGGTCCAACGAGGGTACTACAGGCGTACTTCACGAGCCTTCTCACGTGATCGTTCTCCCCGAACATCTTCAGGGTGATTATGGCCGCAGCAACGTCGTGGGCGTCGTGGCCCCTCCTGTTCGTACGGTTGATGGGTATACCTTCGGGAGTGAACAGATTTTCCCTGTAGAACCTGAAACCGTTAACGATACTCTTTCTCCATCTGTCCGTCTTAAGCAATTCTGAAGCCCATACGAGACCCCACAGGTTGTAGGCGGTATGTATGTGATCCACGTACTTCATCCGGCGGTTCCCCAGCCCGTAGACCCAAGATCCGTCCTCCCCCTGATAGAAGGCGAGGGTGTCGGCTATTTCACGCAAAACCTCCCTGTCCCCACCGGCCATGGCGTAGGCGACGGCTCCGAGGATGGAAGCGTTGAATATCCTGAGCCTGTCAAGGGGGGTGTAGCTCATCCAGAGCCTTCCGTTCCCATCGCGAAAGAGGTTGAGGACGCTCTCATAAAACGGGATGAAATCCTTAAGGTCAACGTTCCATCCGAAGGCCCTCCGGGCCTCCCTCAGGGCGAAGACGGAGAAGGAGGTCGCTATAACGTTGGGGGTGTAGGCCGGTACGTAAAAAACGCTGCTCTGCCAGTTGAAGTTGTATCCGAAGGCTATACCACCTTCCTCTAATTCCGTACGGTGCTTCATTAACAGGTCGTAAACCCGCTTCGCCTTCGCCTCGTCCTTAAGGAGTGAGTACGTCCAGAGGAACAGGGCCAGACCTTTGGGGTTGTGGGACTTCGGTATGAGTAAGATCTTCCTCGTCCATAAAGGAGAACGCTTCACCACCTGCTGAAACACGAGGCGGTAAAGGGGAAGGGGGAGGTTGCCGAAGGGAGATAGAAGCCCGTCGTAGGGGTCGTACCCCCTCCATTCCTCCCCTTCCGCGTACTTCAGTACCCTTTTAAGACACAACCCTCAGTCTATCCTCTTCCACTTCCTCCAGGCCTTCTTCCTCCACTTCTTCACCCGATCCAGCTGCCTCTGGGCGTAGGTCTTTATAGACCCCGTTCCGAGGACGGCCGCCTGCTGATAGGCGGCTATGGCGCTGTCAAACATGGAAACGGCCTGCTCGTACTTCTTCTTCTTGTACAGGGCGATCGCCCTCCTCTGTCTGATATCGCCCAACAAAGCCCACGCCGGGGCGCGGTACCTCGCCTCTATCTCCTTATCGTTCACCACCTCCTTCGCCAGCTTTTCGGCCATCGCCGCGTTGCCAAGGTCGTCGTAGAGGTAGGCCAGGCGTACCTTCAGGGCCTTCGCGTTGGGGTTGAGCTCAAGGGCCTTCTCGTAGTCTGCTATGGCCTCCTTCTTCTTCCCCAGTTTCTCGTAGAGCTTCGCCCTCTTGAGATAGTACTTGTACTTCTCTGTCGTGTCTGCCAGCTCTATGAGTTTCGTGGCGTACGGAAGGGCCTTCTCCAGATCCACGTCTGCCCCTTCCTTCCTGGCCTTGAGGTAGGCGTCCACGAGGGTCTTGAGGAGGTCTTTGTTATCCGAACGCTTTTCGTAAGCCTTCTCAAGGTACTCTATAGCCTCAACGTACTTCCCCTTCTCAAAGAGGAAGTCGCCGTAAGACTTGTTGAGGGCGGGGTTGTCGGGATTACGCTGGAGGGCCTCCTTGTAGAGTTTCTCAGCGTCCTCCTCCCTGCCAGCCTTCTCGTAAACCTTAGCCAGACCGAAGAGTATATCCGGGTTGTCCGGTGAGAGCTCAAGGGCCTTTTTATAGAACTCTTCCGCCTTTACGTAGTCTTCCTTGACTATTCCATAGAGGAAACCGAGGCCCTGCCAACCCCTCGGATCTGTAGAGTCCATACTTATCACCGCCCTGTAGTAGTACTCTGATGAGTCCACCCGTTTGTTCTTGAGGAAGGCGTAAGCGAGATCAAGGGCGATGTTCTTCCTGAGGGTGTCCAGCTGGCCCGTCGTATCCTTCGCCATGGTGTACCCGTAGGCCTTCTTTAGCTCCTTTATGGCCGTCTCAAATTCAGCACGTCCGTCCAGAGCCTTCAAGAGGTCGTCTTTTCCGACGGAATACCAGACGCGGGCCGAGTCCAGACGCTCCTGAAGTGTAAGTTTCGGCTTCTGCTCCTGTACCGTAACGCAGGACGTCTGCATGGAGACGATAGCTCCAAAGGCGAGTCCGATCAGCAATACGTTCCTTTTCATGGACGGATATTCTACTCCCGTTTTATATCCTCGTGGCTTTAATACGACTTACCCGAATGACCTTTGCGACAGGGATTTACAGATATTTCCGCCACCCCCGTTGCCCACCGTATAATCTACAAACTCATGACAGCAGTCAAAACGGAGGTAAAGAAGACCGTAACCCTTGACGACGTCAAAAAACATCCGAAGGTGGAGATGCTCATCCTTAAGGCCGACAAGAACCTTGAGGCCCTCGGTTATACCGAACACGGGAAGAGACACGTGTCGTGGGTGGCCAAGAACGCCGGGAGGATAATGAGGAAGCTGGATTTCCCGGAGAGGAGGGCGCAACTGGCCGAGATAGCCGGATACCTGCACGATATAGGTAACGCCGTGAACAGGGTGGGACACGAACACGTCGGCGCACTACTTGCCAAAGATATACTGACGGAGCTCTCCATGCCCTTTGAGGAGATACTGGAGATTATGGCAGCCATAGGGAACCACCACGAGGAGAGCGGTTATCCCGTTTCGGATATAGCCGCGGCCCTGATAATAGCCGACAAGGCCGACGTCCACCGTACGAGGGTCAGACCCCAGAACCGTACGTCCCTCGCCCTCGTGAACGATATCCACGACAGGGTAAACTACGCATCCACCCTCTCCCGCATAGAGATAGACCCGAACGATCGTATAATCTCGTACAACATAGAGATTGACATCAACATAGCCCCCGTGTACGAGTACTTTGAGATATTCCTTGATCGCCTCATCATCTCCCGGAAGGCGGCGAAAGTCCTGAACGCCGAACTTCACCTGTACATCAACGGGGTACGTATGGCATGACGGACACCCACAGCCACCTGAACGACCCGAAATTCTCGGAGGATCTGGATGAGGTGGTAAAACGGGCGGTAGACTGGGGGGTAGGGCGTATAAACGTCGTTGGGTACGACGTGCCCTCGTCCGTACGTGCGGTTGAGATAGCAGAGGGATTCCCCGAAGTGTGGGCGGTGGTGGGCCTTCACCCTTACGAAGCCGAAAGGTACTCCGATGAGGACCTTAAGAAGCTCCGCTCCCTTCTCACTCACCCGAAGGTCGTTGCCATAGGTGAGATAGGTCTTGACTATTACCGGGGACCTGCGGATAGGCGGGTGCAGAGGGAACTTTTCGTACGTCAGATAGAGATGGCCAGAGAGACGTCCTTCCCCGTCGTCCTTCACGTCAGGGACTCCTTTGAAGACGTAGTGTCCGTGATATCGGACTTTCCGGAGGTCCGATTCGTATTCCACTCCTTCTCCGGAGGTGAAAGGGAGATGGAAAAAGTCTTACCACAGAAAAACTGGTACGTCTCCTTCTCAGGTATGCTGACTTTTCTGGCCCACGTCCGCAGGGCGGCGGCGATCGCACCGAGGGACAGGACCTTCGTGGAGACGGACGCCCCCTACCTCGCGCCCGTTCCCATGAGAGGGAAGAGGAACGAGCCGGCCTACGTAAAGTTCACTCTGGAGAGGCTGGCAAAGGTATGGGGGATGGGGTACGCGGAGGCGGAAAAGATAACGGACGGGAACGCCGAGAGGTTCTTCCTTTTCCGGAAGCAGGGTATTGGTAGTACTTAAGTTAATCCTGATAGTACTCTTTTTCGGGATGTCCGCCCTCATATCGGGGTCGGAGGTGGCGTACTTCAGCCGGAAGTCTCCGAGTAATCTGGGAGAGGTAAAAGCGTTCGGACTTCTGGCGACCATACTCCTGCTTAACAACCTTTCCAACTCCTACCTTTCCTCCCTTATGGCCGACGTCGTTCCGGCTTCGGACGTAGTGGTGGGGTTGCTCCTGTCCATGGCCGTGGCAGTGTTTGCGGAGTTCCTCCCCAAACGCCTCGCCCTCACGTACCCACATGTCTTCGTCAGGGCCACGGAGTTCCTGTACAGACCCCTCGCGACCCTGTTCTCCTTCCTGAGGATAAGGGTCAGTGCCGACACGACCAAGCTGACTACCTACGCCGTTATGGAAGCCGTGGTAGACGCCATACAGAACTCGGATATGCGGGAGGACGAGCGGTTGTACATAGCCAGAATGCTGTACGCCATACACGGTAAGGGGTACGCCATACTGTATCCCATATCCGAAAGCCCCCTACTGAAGTTTGAGATGTCCGTAAAGGATGCTATAGACCTGATAGAGAGCGTGGGGTACGACAGGGAATGGGTGCCCGTCTACCATATCAACCCCAACGAGATAACTCACATGCTTCGGGTGGAAACCCTTAAAAACGCTCCTCGCGATGAGCCGATTATGGATCTGCCTATGGACAGGGCGGTTTACTTTCCCATCATCGGTAACTTCGTACGTATTCTGGATCGAGTGGAAAATGCGGGCCACATCGTCCTGGTGGACGAGTTCGGAAACGTCAAGGGGTTTTCGTACAAAGAGGACGTAGAAATCTGGATCCTCTCTGCCGGAGATACGGTTACCATCAGAACACCTCTGCTTGAGATATACATAATGACCGGGAAGGAGGTGGGGCCTATAAACTGGGATCTGGCGGATCTCTTCCAGCACGAGCTGGGAAGGGCGGCGGGGGAGGGGGACAGCATAGTGGTTGACGGCCTTAGGTTCACGGTTATAAACGACATATTCGTCCGTATTGAAAGGGTTTAGAAGGCGAAGTCAACCCCGAGGGTTAGTAAGTTCCTCCGGTTGTAGATCCAGACTTCGTCCTCAACGAAGACCTTTAGGTTCTCAAAGAGATAGTGGTTAAGGCGTAGAGCAGCGGTAAGGAGGCGCTGATTCCGATAGGACGAGTACACCGGGGCGTCTATGTAGTTCAGCAACAGGGAGAAGACGTTATCGTTCAGGACGTACTCAACACCGAAGAACCCACCGTAAAAGAGGGCGGTCGTATCGTTGTCCATGCCGGCAAGTATCTGAAGGAAGGGATAGAAGTTCCCGAACCTCCCCCTCCAGTCCACGCCGAGACGGTAGATACGTACGTAATTGTTGAGGGTGTCGTAATCCTCACCCCAGAGGCCGAAGAGTCCGAAGTCAAACGGAAGGGAAGTATGGGCGAAGTACCACTTCTGAGGGTTGTTGTCGTAGAAGCCCCCCTGTGCCTCGTGTATTCCGTTGCCGTTGACCACGCCTATGTCGGCGAAGGGGGTTCCGAGGATGATTCCCCTCTGGTAGGTAAGGGGGTAGGGTCCCAGCTTGTAGATGTAGTAATCGGATCGGGTTAGCCTCGTCTCCCTGAGGAACATGAGGTCCCCTATCTGGAACTGACCGATGGTCAGAGACAGGGGAAGACCGAAGAAGTTGTGCAGATCCACCCACGCGTCCTCAAAGAAGGGAAACTCCCCCTTCTCAAAAATCACGTAAGAGTAGAAATTAACGTTTTCGGTTAACGCTCCCCCCATCAGGAACTTGGTTATCCAGGGGGTCTTGAAGTCCACCTTGCCGCCGTCCTCATCCCCGTAGGCCTCCACGTACTGAATGAACCTTACAGCGAGTGGCAGCTCCTTGAACGTATACACCTTCCCGGTGATCTCCCTGTAGACCTCCCCCTGTTTGCCGGGGAAGAGGTAGCCGTTGTCCGCGAAGTTCTCACCGAAGGCGTTCAGCTTCGGGAAGGACACGTGACAGAGCTTGCAGGACACGTTGTACATCCTCGCAAAGGCAGGTATGCCAATGATAAGGGTTAACATAGCGGGAAATTATAGCGCGGTGAGGAAATTCCGAAGAACTATAGTGAATAGTAAGTAAGATAAGGGTCGTTCCGATCCCCACGTTCAACCACCGACCCCCATATTTTTTGGGATTTCAGGACTTAATCCCACGCTGAATTTCCGAATTCCGGAAAACATGCGACGTCTTAGCAGAACACAACCGTTTATAATTGGATGCAACTCCCCTCCGCGGGTCGTTAACTCGTTAGTAGAATAACTTCGTCGCAGGAGGAAGAGGTATGATCTTTTTGTTCGTATCCCATGCAAATCTGAGCAACGCCCTCAAGAGCGAACTTCGGAGGGTCTCCAAGAATGACCGGATAGACGTTATAGTCTATCTGAAACAACAGCCGGACTACGCCTCCTTCCTTAAGTCCCACCCCACCAGGACCGCCCGCAGCAGGGATGTAAAGCAGTTCTTCTCCGAAATAAAGCACCTCGCCCGGGTGACTCAGGCCCCCCTCCTCTCCTACCTCGCAAGCCTCGGTATAACGGAGTACAGGTCCTTCTGGATAAACAACGCCGTCGCCTTCTCCGCCACGCCGGAGCAGATCGCCAGAGTGGCCGAACGGGACGAGGTCCTGGAGATAGCCCTTGACCGCAAGATTCCCCTGCCCCCCGTTAGGCGCCACGATGGGGATATAAGGCCGGACGCCGTCGCCTCATGGGGCATAAGCAAGATAAAGGCCGACTCCGTCTGGATAAACCTCGGCTACACCGGACACGGCGTCCTCATCGGCTCTATGGACTCCGGGGTGATGGCGGACCATCCGGCCCTTGTGGGAAAGGTGACCCACTGGTACGATGCCTACGCCGGATCCCCAACGCCCACGGACGACGACGTATGCGTCTTCCACGGCACCCATACCGTCGGTACGATGGTGGGTGGAGACGGCCCGGACGCCTTCGCAACGGACATAGGGGTGGCGCCGGGCGCCAGGGTGGCCGCCGTCAGGATATTCGGACCCGACGCCGGGAGTTGCGTTACTACCATCTCCGCTCTGACGGACGGCTTCCAGAAGTTCGTTGAATGGAAGGTGGACAGCGGGTACAACATAGTGGCCGTAAATAACTCCTGGGGCAGCAACGACACGGCCGAGCTGTGGTTCTGGGACAAGGTGATGGCATGGAGGAGCGCCGACATCATACCCGTATTCGCCAACGGGAACGAGGGTCCCAGTCCCAGAACGGCCAACACCCCCGGAAACTACCCGACGGTGATAGGCGTGGGTGCAACGGACAGCGACGATAACGTCGCCGACTTCTCCTCCCGTGGGCCTGCCCCGGACACCACGCCCTGGACGGACACGACCTACTGGCCCCGGAGCGACTGGAACCGCATAAAGCCGAACATAAGCGCACCGGGGGTCTACATTTACTCCTCGGTGGGTAGCGGAGGGTACAGCTCCTACGACGGCACCTCAATGGCCACCCCCCACGTGACGGGCGTTATCGCCCTCATGTACGAGAGGAATCCGGACCTGGACTTCAGCACCGTATACAACATCCTCCTTGACAGCTCCGATCACTACGGAGGTTGCGCCTCCTACCCCAACAACGACTGCGGATGGGGGAGGCTGAACGCCTACAGGGCGGTTCTCGGTACCCCTCCTGCTCCTTACCCCCACGTCGTTAAGGTCCGTACCACCGTGGATGACGCTGCAGGGGACGGGGACGGGAGACTGGATCCCGGTGAGACGGCTAACCTCATAGTAACCCTGAGGAATACGGGCGGTGCCGATGCTACCGGTGTGGTGGGTACCCTCGTCTCGGCCTACGCCCACGCCACGGTAGTGGACGGATCGGCTTCCTTTGGCACCCTATCCCCGATGGACACGACAAACAACTCCACGGATCCCTTCGTCGTGAGGCTGGATTCCTCCGCCCTCGTAGGCCAGTACGCCGTCTTCAACCTCGTTGTGTCCTACAACTCCGGGGCGTACACCGACACCTTCACCCTCTACTTCCTCATCGGCAACCCTATAGATATGGTCGTGATAGACACGGGTACGGCTACCCTCGGCATAAGCGCCCTCACGGGGGGTATAGGCTTCCACAACCCCGATACGACCGGCCCCGGCTTCGTCTTCCCGGAGGGAGGGGACAACCTCCTGAAATACGCCGGTGTGGCCTTCGGGAACTCCCCCGATTATCTCGTTGACTCCTGGATAACGAACGACCTGAGCCACTACTGGGGAGGTGTCCTGTGGGAGAATCCCCGGATAGGGGACCAGCACGGCTCCGCCGGGTACTCGGACGCGGATCATCCCCTAAGGCGGGGGATAAGACTGGACGTGGACGCCTACGCCTACAACGACTACCGCCCTAACTGGGTCTTCCTCCGGTACAGGCTTATAAACGAGGGTACATCAACCGTAAGCGGCCTCTATCTCGGTATATTCGCCGACTTCCAGATGCCGTCATGGGGCGCGACGGAGGACGGTGCGGTGGATACAGCCCTTAACCTCGCCTACGTATACGATGCGGACTCCACGTACCCTTACGCCGCGGGTGTGGCCGTAGTGAGCGACGCACCTATCGCCAACCTCGGAAGGTTCAGTCAGACCAACTTCTACGGTCGCCCCAGCGATTCCACCAAGTGGATATATCTCAACGGTACCGTGAGGAACGAGAGCTGCTACCCTGTAGACTGCGGCGTTATAGCCTCAACCGGTCCCTTCACCCTCACCCCCGGTGACACGGTCAGCGTCACCTTCGCCCTCGTTGGCATGGGGGACGTAGCCACGGGAAGGCGGGAACTGGCCAGGGTGATCCCTCCCGAAGTGGACGCCTCCGTAAGGGACGGCAGGGTTGAGGTCAGAGTCAGGAGCGTGAAGGGGGTCCCCATCTCCCTTCGGCTCTACTCCGCCTCCGGCCGGCTCGTATCCCTCCTCTACTCCGGCCCATCCCACGGTAAGGATACCTTCAGAAGCGGGAAACTACCCGCCGGCGCCTACATCCTGTACGCGAAAGTTCAGGGCAGGACCGTCCTGAGACGTCTTGTGGTAAGGTAGAACGAACGGGTGGGGGGCTTCGGCCCCTCACCTTATCGTCTCAAGGTAACTCTCCGGCACCAGTCTGTAATCTCCACTGCCATCAAAATCAACGAAGACGAAGACCTTGCCGAGGCGGTGGTAGTACCATATCTCGTAGGGCTTCCCCTCCATGCGGTAGGGGTGGGACTCCACCTCGTCCGGAGGACCGAACTTGGTATATACCAGCGCCCTGTCCGAGACCTTCGCCCTGAAGGAGCTGGGGAACAACTTCATCGCCGTGTAGAGCCGCTCCATGAAGTCCTCTTCTGCCCTCTTCCCTCCCCTCTTCTCCCAGAACTCCTTCCAGATCTCCTTCCGTTTGTTTCTGGGGGCCTCGGATAGGGACCTGGTCTCCTCAGGGCCAAAGACGAAGTTGAGGACGGCGAGAAGGACCTTGAAGTCCCTATCGTTCAGGATGTTGAACTGGTTGAAGAGGGCCTCAGTTTCGCGCTTGAGACCGTTTACCTCTGCCAGAAACCTGACCTTACCGTACGAGAGGTCGGAGGAGAGGATGAGGAAGGTGATGAGGGTGTCCCTTTCGGTAGTGAATTCGGGCAGGTCGTACATCCGGCGTCGGCTCCACTGCTTGCGTATTCCGAAGCGTACCCTGAACTTTTGACGTTTTTTGGGAGATATGAGGACGGATAGGACTACCCCCTTATCCGTATAGTCGTAGTTTAAACTGGAGAGTCGGAAATCCTTCGCCTGAGGCAGGCTCTTTTCCTTTACTTTCTTTATGACCTTGCCGGAGTTCTCATCGCTCAACTCGGCGAATACCTTGAACCTTTCCCCTTTAAACGAACACAGGATACTGTCTTTAATCAGGGAACGCTCCTTGAGGTTCCCCGCGTATAACTTCCTGTACTCAACCCTGCTGCACTTTCCCTCAACGTTGAGGGATATCCTCCAGCGTACGGTGTCCCTCTTTTTCACAAAGAGACGGGCAGGGGCCACCATTCTGGCAACCACCACCGTACTGTCCCGATAGAAGAGTTGCTGAACGGCGAAGATCAGCCCCTGCCCGAATAACATCACTCCTCCTTGATCTTCTTCAGATGCTCCATCTCGCTCTTGAGTATGTCTCCGAGGGTAACGACGGCCTTCTCCTTCTTCATCTTGCGGGCGACCCTCTCAATCTCCTTCTTCTCCTCGGCCCGCTCCTGCGCCCTGAGCATACGATCGTAGAGTTTCTCGGAGAAGAGGATCCGCTTGCGGTTGGGTTCCACGGAGAGGACGGCGACGTTCAGATCCGTACCCACCTCGTAGTCCGTGGGCCTCTTCCTGGTGACCAGCTGGGACCTCGGTATGAAGCCCTCTATCTCGTACCCATCGCCCTTAAGGGTGACTATGAGTCCGGCCTCGGAGGCTCCCTTGACCTTCACGGTGACGGCCGTACCTTCGGCGAGCTGCTCCTGTATCTTGGGCCACGGGTTCTCGGTGAGGTGCTTGAGGGACAACTCCACGAAACGTTGCTTCTCGTCTATACCGATTACCTTGAAGGTCATGGTCTTACCCTTCTTGAGGGCCTCGGAGGGGTGGCGGAACTTCCTGGTCCATGAGATGTTGGAGACGTGAAGGTATCCGACCAGACCGTCGGGAAGCTCTACGAAGGCACCGTACTGGTCAAAGTCGTAAATCTTTCCTTCAACCGTGGTTCCGGGGGCGTACCTCTCCTGTACGGTGGTCCACGGGTCGGGCTGGGTCTGTTTGATACCGAGGGATATGCGCTGCCTCTCAACGTCCACGTTAAGTACTACGGCCTCTATCTCCTGACCCTCCTCAAGCATCTCCGAGGGGTGTGAAGGGGGACGGCCCCACTTCATCTCGCTGATATGTACCAGCCCCTCAACCCCCGGCTCCAGCTCAACGAAGGCCCCGTAATCCACGATCCGCTTTACCGTACCCTTGACCTTGGAACCAATAGGGTACTTCTCGGCGACGCTCTCCCACGGGTGGGGGAGGAGCTGCTTGACGGACAGGGATATGCGCTTCTTCTCCGGGTCCACGTCAAGGACCTTGGCCGTTATCTCCTGACCGAGTTTAACGAGGTCCTCTATCTTCTTGGGCCTGTGCCAGGCCAGTTCGCTTATGTGGACGAACCCTTCAACCCCGCCTATATCCACGAATATGCCATGCTCTATTATGCCGGAGACGTGGCCTTTGACGACCATTCCGGGCTTGAGCTCGGCGAGGCGCTTCTTAATGGCGATCTCCTCCTCCTCAAGGGCGTCCTTACGGGAGACTATGATGGTCTTCCTCTGTCTGTCTGCCTTGATTATCTTGACCTTCACGGTCTTACCGACGGAGAGCGTACGGGTACGTCCCACGTCCCCGGAGAGGGACCTGGGCATGAAGGCCTCCACGCCGAAGATGTTCACCATGAATCCGCCCTTCACCCGCTTTGTTATACGCCCCTCCACCAGCTCCCCGGACTGGAAGGCCTCCCATATCTTGTCCCACGCCTTCTCAAAGTCGGCCTTGTACTTGGAGAGCTTTACCCCTTTCGTACCCTCGGCCTTCTCCACGTACACGAGGACGTTCTCCCCTATCTTGGGGATCCGATCCCCGAACTCGGAGAGAGGGACCACACCCTCGGACTTACCCCCGATGTCTATGAACACGAGGTCACCCTCAACCTTGACGACCGTACCCTCTACTAACTCCCCTTCCTTCGGGAGCTGCATGGTCTCTACGCCTTCCTTCAGTAGATCCTCCGGAAGTTCCTCTATCTCCTTGAGCATCTCAAGTTCCATACCGCTTTACCTCCTTTTTATTTTCCTTACTGTGCAAAAGGCTATCCCTCAGAGATAGCAGTCTATCCCTCAACAGGTTCAGAAACTCATCCTCCGACACATCGGCGGGGGATATGGGTTTGCCGAAGATGACGGTGAAGTTGCCGGGTTTACCGTCTATCCACGCGGGTACCACCTTCACATCGTCCCTTATATCCGGGTTGTAGGCTATCCACTGAATACCACGACGGAGGGGAAGCAGGGGTTTATCCGTACGGTTCCGGGTACCTTCCGGGAAGATGACTATGGCGTACCCCTTTTTCAGCAGTTCAAGGGCGGTTAAGAGAGCGCCGCGCGCGCTTGCGGATCTTTTTATAGGGTGGGCATTGTAAAGACGTATTATGGGGCCCAGAACCGGATTAAACAGTTCCCTCTTTGCTATGAAGTGGACCTCCCTCGGATAGGCTGCAAAACCCAGAAGTGGAGGGTCCCACGCGCTCCGGTGGTTGGAGGCTATGATAACGGGTCCCTCTTCCGGAATGTTCCCCTTACCAAACTCCCTCAACCCCAAAAACCATCTGAAAACCGGATACGTGACGACTCTTCCTATCCGCCATTTAGCGCTCGGTGCCTTCATTAACCCCCTCGTACCTCCCCACCGACGTGGGGCCTCCGCAGATATGCGGAGTTGAAGTGGAAATTATACGGGTGTCAGGAGGTAAAATCGGATGTGGCGAAATATCTTTAATACTCCCACCGCGAAAGTGTGGATATGCCGATAGAAGAAGACCGTACTTACCGGATGCTATGAACTCCCCATCACCCGCCATCCGAACGACCACGTCCCCGTTTCTCCGGAGGAGTACAGGGAAGCCTACGGTATAGCAATAAAGGTCTACGAGTGGGGAAAGGGAATAGTTGAAGGCCACCCTTAGAATAGGTTCCGAGGATGAGGGTTGCGGTTATAGGAGACGTGATGTTAGACGAGTACGCCTTCGGCAGGGTGGAGAGGATATCGCCCGAGGCTCCAGTTCCCGTATTCAACTACATCAGCAGCAAGTTCCTGCCCGGAGGTGCCGCCAACGTCGCCCTTAACCTCGCACGGTTGGGTGTACAGGTTCACCTCTACGGCATAGTGGGGGACGACCCCGACGGCGAGGAGGTGGCGATACTCTGCGAGAGCGTTAACATAGCGCCGAGGTTCATCAAAAGCAAGTTCCGCACCCTGAAGAAGACGAGATTGCTCTCAAAGTACCATCACGTCCTGCGTATAGACTACGAGGAGAAGTTCCTGAAGGATGAGGCCGTAGGACTGCTTGACCTGATCAGACCCGGAGATTACGATGCGGTGGTAGTGTCCAACTACGATAAGGGAACGGTCGTGGAGGAGACCCTTGACTTCGTACGCAGGAACTTTACCACAACTTTCAAGGCTATAGACCCCAAGTCCCTCTTCTGGAAGGCTGTGGGTTTTGACCTCGTTAAGCCGAACCTGAGCGAACTGCGGAAGGCCATGGGAATGGCCCTTGAGGATATAGACGAGGTGAAACGGGCCACGGAGATGGCGTACGACAAACTCGGAGCGAAGGCCGTAATATCAACCATGGGGGATCGGGGTATGTGGATAGTGTCCGACGAGGGTGAGTTCTACGTACCCGCCCTTAAGCGGGAGGTCATAGACATAACGGGGGCCGGGGATACGGTTCTGGCCTGGATAGTATGGGCGAGGCTTCAGGGGTACTCGTGGAAAGAGTCAGGGGAAATAGCAGCCCGTGCGGCCGCCCTCACCGTATCCCATCTCGGGGCGTACGCTCCCACGTACGACGAGGTATTTGAGGGGTTATCTTCGGCCTCTTAACCACCGCTTTCCACCGTATAATATACGCCTCAGGCGGCCGTAGCTCAATTGGTAGAGCACCAGCCTTCCAAGCTGGGGGTTGCGGGTTCGAGTCCCGTCGGCCGCTCTATGGCGCGAGTTTGTGAAGTATGTGGCAAGGGCCCGATGACCGGGCATAAGATAAGCCATTCCCATCGTCTGACGAAGCGGAGGTTTTATCCCAACCTCCGTAAAGCCAAGGTCCGCATAAACGGGACCGTGAAGGTCGCCCGCGTCTGCACGAAGTGTTACAGGAAATATAAGGTGCTATAAAGTACCTCCGTCTCAGGTTCAGACTCCTCCGTCTTTACGTCTACAAAAGGCGTTGGTGGTTTTTAGGTTATACGCTGTTTTTTGTATTTTCCGCCGTTCTGATACTGAACTATGACGCCTTACTTCCGGGGATCGTGAGCCGGATAGTGGGGGTCCCGGTTAATTTCAGAGTTCAGAGCCTCGGAATAAACCATGTCGTCCTTGAGAACCTGAAGGTCGGTGATGGAATACGGGCGTCCCACGTTGTGGCCACCTTCTACCCCGACGTCCTCCTCCTCAAGAAACGCCTGGAGAGCGTGAGGGCGATGGACGTGTACGTGAACGTACCGGAGGTGATAAGGGATTTCACAAAACCCGGAAAGGGGAAGCCTTCTGAAGTCAGGGAGGGGCCCGCTACCTTTTCCCCGTTTGAGGTGAGTCAGGTCAACGTATTCAATTTGAACGTGATTCCCACGGATTCCATAGACGTTCGGGTGAGGTCGGTCGGATTCTCCTACAGGATGGGGGGGTATTCCCTTAAACTCTCCAGAGCCAGTTTGCGGTCGTTCAGGATAAGCGTTCTCCCCGACCTTGAGGTTGACAGCGCCTTCGGGGACATGGTGATGAGAAGGGATACGCTTTACCTCCGTCTTTCCGCCCACGGCAGGTACGACACCCTCCCCCTCACCCTCGGGGACGGTCGCATGGCCCTGTGGAGTGCTGGGGATACCGTGGTCATGAGGTACGACGTCGGCGGATTTGAGGTACAGGGAGAAGTTGTGGACGTTAAAGTTCTGGGAGCATCTGTAGAGTGGAGGATAAGGAAGACCCCCGGACGGGTACAGTTTTCGGTTAGAAGACTACACTGGCAGGATACCCTTGAGGTTAAGGATCTGTCCGGAAGTTTGATACTGGATAGCCTCCCGGACCTCATCCTTGAGAACGTCAGGGGAGATGTGTACGGAGGAAGGTTCAGGTTCAACCTTCAGGCCGAGAGCCTTCGTACCTTCAGGGGGGACGTTGAGGTAAGGGGGATATCGCCCGGAGGCATACTTACCGTGAGCGGATACACCGTATTTTCCGTGGATCTGCAGGATACGTCCTTCATAGGAGGAGGAAGGCTGGATTACCTGCGATTACGAGAGCCGTCTATGGAGTTAGGGGGAATGGACTTCAGCGTGGAGAGCAGGGGTCTGAAACGGTACGACTTCAACCTCCTCGGTCAGTTCGTGGACGTTTGGGGATACTACGACCTATCTAAAGACGTGGGCAGGCTCTCCTTCAACGTTGAAAAGCCCCTTCGGGGCGTTTCGTACGATCGCTTCCGCCTTTACACGTTTTCGGCGTCCGGGGAGGTGGAGAAAAGGGGTAACCTTGTAAGGGCGAACCTCCCTAATCTTAAGCTGTGGTACGCAGTTTACGATACGGTCAGGATAGATAGCCTGTTTGCCCGCGACCTTGCACTTGAGATGAACCTGAACGATCCCAAAAACCTGAGGAGCAGCGGGAAAATCCTCGTTTACTACTCCCAGATGGATCAGGCGGTCGCAAAGGTGGATTACTCGTACTCACCGGAGAGATTTTACCTGAAGGGAGATGTACGCACGGGATCGTACGGAAACCTGGAGGTAACAGCATCGGGAAGGGTGCCGGATAGCGTACTCCTGCACCACCTAAGGTACACCCACAGGACTGTGGACGTTTCACTTGAGAACGTGACCTTCCTTTACGGAGACACCGTTCTGCTTAGCATACCGGAAAACGGTCTTTTCGGAGGGAGGTTATCGGGGAGAATCGGCCTCGTGAAGGACGGCACGGATTACCGTTTCCTTGATTACTCCGAATTAACGCTTAAAAACGTCAACCCCACCCCTATCGTCGGCACCTTCTTCCCTGAGTTAGACGTCCTCGTGGATGCCTTTGACCTCTACGTCAAACCGGTAGGTACCCTTTCGGAGGCGGAGGCCACAGGGAGGATAGGCATGAGAGCGTTCTCCTATGGCGACGTACAGATAGATTCCGTACGGTCCGAATTCCGGATAAGCAGAGATGTGGTCGGTGTAAACGACGCCTACGTATGGATAGAGAACTCACCCGTAGAGGTAGAGGTCGGAAGGTACTACTTCCCCAACCGTACGCTCTACATCTTCGCCCGTGCCAGAGACTTCCCGACGGACAGGTTCGTACCCTTCCTGCTTCCGGACTCCAGCCGGTTGACCTTTGAACTGTCGGTGTCGGGCAGGGTAGACTCTCCGAACGTTCTCGGTTTTATTTTCTGGACAGCAAAGGGTATAGATCTGAACGGGAACTTCGTGAAAAATCCGAAAGTATACGCTGTGGCTGAAGGGAGCAGAATAGTATTCCCCGCACTTAAGGATACCAACGTGGCCCGTCTCAGTCGTGGAACGATCCACTTCAACGGCTCGGTGAGAACGGATCTCAGGATTGACAGCTTCTCTGTGAAACTGAAAAGGGCGGAGATTCAGTCCGACCCCGACATAACGGCGGTCATAAACGGCTCCCTTGACATATCTGGAGATCTGAAAAGGGAAATAATGGTAACGGGGGAACTGACGGCGGACGAGGTGGAGATCTTCAAACCCCTCACGGAGATGGCTGCTGGAGGTACGTCCTCCTCGGCCGCGAAACCGGTGATCCTGTACGATATACGCTTCTTTGCTCCCCGTCGCATATTCCTGAACAGTACCCTATCCTCGCAGGCTCTTACGGGTGTACTCCTTGAGATAGATGCGGAGCTTTCGGCGGATCTGAACGTTCAGAAACTTTCACCTACCCTCTCTTCGGTCTCCGGAACGCTATCCTTCCTGCGTGGAAACGTTTACATAGTGGATAAGGTGTTCCGCATAGATAGGGGAGAGATCGTTCTGTACGGCACGGGCGGGACAGTGAACATACTCTCTTCTGCGACTTTTCCCAGAATTACCGGTGGAGGGATCCCGGATAGTGTAAAGGTCTTCGTAAGCATAGAGGGGGAGATAGACAGACCCACGGTCAGAATATGGAGCCAGCCCTACATGGCAACCGGGGATATCCTCGCCCTGATAATCGGAGGGAGCAACGTCCTCGGATTCATAAGCCGGGGACTAAAATGGGGGCTGAACCTTACGGAACTGTCAATACAGCAGACACCCACGAGTTATCACCTCCTTTTCGGGACGTACATAACCCACAGGATATACCTCAAATCCACTCTGTCTACGGCTGGGGACTACAACAGCATAAGGACACTCTACTTCGTGAATCCGAACTTCTCAATATACGGCGAGAGGATACAGGAGCCTGAGGGTACGAGGTACGGCGTGGGTGTGAACTTCAGGATAAGGTTTTAGGATTGAGTCCGGACATATAATATTTACATCATGCTTACGATACTGGCGTATTCTCTGAACGGCAAAATGTTCGCGTCCTTTGAGACGCGCAAGTACGAGTTTCCTTTCGTTTACACAGTATACTATTCCCCGTACACCGTTACCGCCTACGGAACACGGCTCAACCTTGGGTACTATTTCAGCGAAGGCTTTGGACTATACGTTGCCCTCGGCACAGGCTATGGCAAGAATACTTTCACGATTGTTGACAAGTATGAGGGGAGTTATTACTCGTCTTATACACGTCTGGAGACGATATCCACCCTGCTTCCCGTTGAAGCGGGTCTGGGCCTATCCTTCGTCCCATTTCGGGGAGAGAGGGGACTTTTAAGGGTAAGCCCGGAGTTTAGGTTCACGTACCTTTCTGATAAGGAGTACCTGAAGGACAGCACCGTTGAACACTATACCGATCCGTACGACACCACTATTGTATCCGTAACGGATACAACGTACTTCATAAAGGCAACTGAGATCTCCTTACCTGTCAGCCTCGGCGGTGAGTACTTCATAACCGATAAGGTCTCCCTCCGCCTGGATTACGGCTTCTACCTCCTGAGCATAGGCAGTACCACCATGACACAGGAGGGATCCTCCGACACCATCTCCAACCGTTCCCTTAATATCCTGAAACCGGCGGATAGGTTCAGGTTCGGCGCCACCTTCTACTTCTGAGGCGGACGGGAGGATCCCTGGTAAGGTCGGATACCGGGAGAGAGAAGGATACCGGCCAATTCCCGGCGACATACGGGACACGGGTAAATGCCCGATAATTTTGTAACTACAGAGATAGGCCTGCCAGAGACGGCGGACGTGTTTGGTGCGGGCGTGTTCCGGGGCGTCGGCGAACGTCAGATCGTTTCCGGGATTTTTATTCAGTCATACTCTCAGTATGAGGTGGAAACACCCGCCTGCTGGGGGTGTGCTTCTATACTATTAAGTCTGCTACCTCAAATCAGATTTTGAATAGCAACTCGGGTTGAGATAGACTTTCTGGCCGTGGGGGACGGGTACGTGGTTGTGGTTGAGACGAAGACAAGCCTAAAGGTTAAGGACGTCAGGAAGTTCGTTAGAAAGTTAAAGGACAAGTTCTTGGAGTTCTTTCCGGAGTTCAGAACCTACAGGATATACGGGGCAGTGGTCGGCATAAACCTTTCAGGAAGGGGTTGAGAAGTTCGCCTTCAAGAACGGTCTTCTCACGTTCAGGTATAAGGACAAAGAGGAGGTTGAGATACTCAATCCGGAAGGGTTTGAGCCGAGGGACTTCGGGAAACGATAACCTCTATCTCCCGGAATCATCCTTCCTATACCTTAACAATATTCCATGCGACGTAAAGACCTCCTCGTAGGGGATAGGTGGCCTGCCCTCTCTCAAGCCCCGGAAAAGGGCTTCAAGCATACCCCTCTGCCCCTTATCCACGACGGCCGTTTTGAAAACCTTACCGCCAATCTCCGTACGCCTGAAGTCCAGGATCCTCAAGGTCCTCCCCCCGCTCATGACCTCAACCCGCTCCTTCTCCTCCTTCGCCCCGAAGGTTCCGTAGAGTATTGAGGCGACGGAGCCATCCTCCCACGTCAGGGTTATGGCCCCACCGTCCCCCGACGGTTGCACGTCCCAGGCCGTCGGCATCCCTCCGATGGCTACAGCGTAATCAACGAAGTGTATCCCTTCCCCTACGAGCCTTCCCCCTTCGTAGTGTATCCAGTGGTTTTCCGGCAGAGGGCCGGCGTCTATGCGGTACATCATCTGGAAGGGCCTTCCGAGGGCCTCAAGGAGCCTCTCCGTGTGGGGGGAGAAGCGGCGGTTGAAACCTACGGACAGGAAGCCCTTCGTCTCCTCAAGCGTTCGTTGGATATCCTCCAGCTCCTCCGGGGTTATGGCGAGGGGCTTTTCGCAGTGGACGGCCTTGCCGGCCTTGAGGGCCTCAACGACGATACGGGCGTGGGTTGAATGCCTCGTCATCACGAAAACGACATCCACCTCGTCCATCTTAAGCACCTCCCTGTAGTCCGTCGTGTATATGGGGAACCCCCACAGCTCCGCCACCGACCTCGCCGTGTGGCCGTGGGACGTCGCCACTGCTACGAGACCGACGTCCTTCCTCCCTTTCAGGTGGGGCAGGATAAAGCCCTGAGCGTAGGAGCCAGCCCCCACAAACGCCACGTTGAAGACCCCCTTCCGCCTCGGTGGGACCCTCTTTACGTATATCCGCTTGAGGTCCGGCTCACCGGGGTACTTCAGGACAACGCCGACGAAAGGCTCCTTCGCCCCCGTTATGAGGTCGTAGGCCTCCGGGGCCTCATCCACCGGGAACTCGTGGGTTATTACGTCCTCAAGGGCGAGCTTCCTCTCCTCTATCAACTTCACTACGTACGCGAGGTTCCTCCCCTCCGTCCACCTCACGTACCCGATGGGGTAGTCCTGGCCGTACTCCTCGTAGAGGGGATCGTACCTGCCGGGACCGTAGGACCGGCTGACGAGGAGGCTAACCTCCTTGTGGTAGAAGTCCTTCCAGTCAAAGCCGTAGTTGGCGGGGGCGAGGGCTACGACCTTCCCCCTGTCCCGTACCATCCTCCCGGCCGTATTCACCACCTTCCCGCTCCTGTCCGGCGCCGCGATAAAGACGACGTCGTACTCCCCCGATGGCTCCGTCCCTATCCCCCCCGCTCTGGCGACCTTCAGCCGGAAAGGGTCCAGGTCCATCCCATCCACCTCAACGTCCCAGATC
>WFXS01000107.1 GCA_015490465.1 Caldifarciminota bacterium | reverse complement strand
GGTACTGCGGACGAAAGGAGTCCCCATCCCACCGCCTTACGACCCCCCACCCTTCCCCGCTGGAAGATCTCACGTACAGGAAAACGTCCCCTTCCTCACTCCCTATCAGGTACCTGTCCAGACCGTGCCTTTCGGCCAGATCTCTAACGAACCTGTGCAGAGAGCTGAGGTCCCTTATCCCGGACTCCTTCGCCGGGATGGAGAGTACATAAGCGTAAGTTTCAAACCCCTCGCCCACGCCCTTTATCGCCAGAGTGCGCAACCTTTCGGCCCCTATATCTAAAAGTGCCTGCCCCATAATCCTCCGGACCTCTTTGGGAACCTCACCCTTCCCCTTCCACACGACCACGCTCGCGAACGCTTTGCTCCCCTTCACCCTGTCCCACAGACAGGATGAACCTCTCTCCCACTTCCTTATAGGGCAGAAGGGTATGGCCCCACCTAACATCAGTTCAACTATGCGATCTATATCCTCTTTGACTGTGCGTTTGAGCATAACAGGAGCTTACGGTCGTTGTCCGTTGACAGTGTGTGGGCAATTACTCCTCCAACACCTCCATGAGCCGACGCCTGTTGGGGAAGGTCTCCTTCAGGTACTTCAGGGTGCGTTCGTACTCCTTCGGGGAGATCTCCCGCATCAGCTTCAGGAGTTCCGCCACCTTCGGGTACAGGCTCCACCGCCGGCCGGAGGCTATCCGTACCGCCTCCTCCCTTATTATGGGCAAAGCAGCCTCACCTATTTGTCTGGCGTTCCTGATAACGAGGGGGGTGAGGACCTCCCTATCCACCATCCCCTTCAACTTCGGCAGCTCCTCCGGCGAGACCTCGGCGACGTAGTGGGCGTACTCCTCCGGGGAAAGGCTCTTCAGGAGCCGCTCTAAGTCGGAGAAGGTCTCCTCCGGTACGAGGTCCTTCAGGGCGAGGAGCATTGAGGCCGTGGGCCTCCTTGAGAGGAGTTTCAGGGCCACGTCCGGCTCACCGCCAACCTGTAGGTAGTAGAGGACAAGAGGGGGATGGAGGCCGAACCTGTCCATGCACTTCCTCGCTAT
Organism: Caldifarciminota bacterium; assembly: GCA_015490465.1. Taxonomy (GTDB): domain Bacteria; phylum Hydrothermota; class Hydrothermia; order LBFQ01; family LBFQ01; genus JAADCS01. The sequence continues at coordinate 22,604 of WFXS01000107.1, read as the reverse complement.
CTCGCGGGCCTTCTTCCTGGGAAGGAGGGTGTTCAGGAGGTAGTCAAGGCAAGCGTCGGCGCTGGAGAAGGAGAGTCTCTCCGGTACCACCTCCCCCTCAACCCTCACGAGGTCGTAGGGTACCCCCTCGTCAACCGCCCTCACCCTCTCCTCCTCCGTAAGGAGGTCCCCGAAGTTCAGGCCCGGCAGCTCGCACTCGTTAGAGGTAAGGGCCTCGTGGATGTACCGGAGGTACCACACCTTATCCTCCGCCCTCCTGACGATCCCCCTCAGGGCGACCCTCAGGGTGTGGGGACAGGGGGTTCCCTTTTTTTTGAAAGCGTTTATGGCCCTCTCTACGAAGCCCTCGGCCCTAAAGGTGTCGTATATCACGGGGACGAAGGGGAGAAGTCCCGTAAGGGGGGACGGGTCCCCGTACTTCTCAAAGCGGAGCAGGGTCATCTCTGGCCCCTCCATCAGGGCCTTCTTTACGTTCTCCGGTAGGTAGTCCATCAGCAGCTCGGCCATCTCCTCCCTGTGGAGCCTCATAACTATCTCCCTCACCTCCGGTCCCCCCTTCCTCTTGAGGATGAAGAGGGAGGCGTATATGTGTTTGCAGGGTGGGTCGGAGCGGCAGGTACACATGCCAAGGAGGGTATCCCCGTCGTAGGAGAGGGTTATGGAGTAGGAGTCGGCGAGCTGGCCGGAGGACCTGAAATGGGCGGTATGCGGCATTACGTCCGTCGGGACGACCTTCCCGGAGGAGAAGTACTCCTCTCCCCTGCGTTTCACCGGTGCCGAAAACTCCGCCTCTATCCTGTCCCAGTCCTTCTCAATCACCTCCTTGAGGCCCTTTCTACCCGGTACGTTCAGGTGTAAAAACCCCATTATTCCGTTATCCTAACGGCGCAGGATAACCTTACCCTCTCTACCGATGTATATCCCCCTTCTCCCGACGGACGGTCTACGGCGCCCGGATACGTCGTATATGGCACTGCCGGAACTTCCGCGCGGTATCTCCCCCACGCTTAGATCCGTACTGTCCCGGCCGAGTATACCGCAGGATGCCCCCGTATTCGTGGGGGAATCGTACACCGAATACCTCTGTCCGGGCGGTACGCTCGCCCCCTCGTTCTCAATTATGAACTCCATGCACCCATCGTTATCAACGTCGGATACGGTTGAGCCGTCCCCGCTGTTATCCCTGTAGAAGAGGAGGGTTCCGTCGTAAGAGTAGATGAACGTCCTGTTGGGTTGGTATCGGAATATAGAATCTGTGGTTATCAGTATCTCCAGACCGGGGGCGTCGGGGTAGATGTCGGCCGCCATCATGCCCCAGTAGGGATTTACGCCTGTTTTGGGAGACGTGGAGAAGGCCTGCTCAAGGATTCCGTTGAGGGCGTTGAGTACACGTATGTTCCCATCAACATCCCCCACGACCACTTCAAGCGTGTCGTCCCCGTCCACATCGGCGAGTACGGGCGTGGTCCGCACCCCCGCCGGCATGGAGTAGGTCCACAGGGTACTTCCGTTATCCCCGCTCAGGGCCACGACCTTACCCGTGCCGAGGGTGGCGACCACTACGTCTGCCCTGCCCGTGCCGTCCAGCTGCCCCATAACCGGAGACGCCCAGATGTTGTCCCCGAGGGAGATGGACCACAGGAGGCCCCCGGAGAAGTTGAGGGAGTACACCGTACCGGCGAAGGATGAGAAGACCAGATAACCGTTATCAAGGGCGGGGGTAGTGCGGACGTCCCCGTCAGCACCGAACTTCCAGATAGGGACTCCGCTTGAGCCGTCCAGAGCGTAGAGGGTGTCGTCGTCGCACCCGATCAGAACGTCCATATCCCCGTCCCCGTCCAAGTCGTAGGCCGTAGGGGAAGACGTACTCAGACTGGATGTGCTGAGGGTGTAGGACCACTCAAGCGTTCCGTTCGCTCCGCTGAGGGCCATAACCCTCACGGGGCCACTTATATCCCGCGTACGGCTTACGGCGACCACCTCAACGCCCCCGTCGTTGTCAATATCGGCGAGGAAGGGGGTAACGTCCAAACCCATATCAAGGGAGTAGTACCACAGGGGGTTTCCGGTGGCGCCATCAAAGGCGCAAACGTGGTCGTAGGCCTGTACCACCACCTCGTTCTTACCGTCCCCGTTGACGTCCTCCACGGCGAACTGGGCGTACGTACTGGCGTCAATCAGGGAAGAAGACAGGGGGAGGCAATCCGTCCTGTAGGCCTCGGTGAACCCCCCGCTGTAGTCCCCCTTCATGGCCTGAAAGTTGGTGTTGAAGAACCCGCCTCCGGCCTTGGGCCAGGTGGTGACGGAGGCCGTAAACCGCACGTTTCCCGTTAAGAGGATCACGACCGCCGTCATAGGACACCAATATTTTAAGGGAGAACCAACGGCCACACGTTTCCCCCGGATAATACAAGCGTGAAAGGAAGAGTTGCAAGTTTCATCGCGTCCGTTATCACGCTGGCCACCTTCCTCGGAGCCTGCAGCACTGAGACCGGAAGGCACGGGGGGATGATGAGGGGAGGAATGATGGGGCGTACGATGGGCGAGAGAGGGCATGCTGACAAGGTCAGCGTCAAAAGGCACAGACTTTACATGCGCGGTGGCCTGCCCGCGGAGTACGCAGGTAAAACTAACCCCTACGAACCCACGCCGGAGTTGATAAAGAGGGGAGAGGAGATATACATGCAGCAGTGTAAGGCATGCCACGGTGAGGACGGCAAAGGGAACGGCCCGGCCGCTAAAGGGCTGGATCCCAAACCCTCCGACCTCTCCTTCATAATGAAGCGGCGCATAGCCACGGACGAGTACCTCTTCTGGACGATAGCAGAGGGTGGAAAGCCCATAGGCAGCACGATGCCTGCTTATAAGGGGATCCTGAGCGAAAAGGACATATGGGCTGTAATCCTGTATCTGAGGGACAGGTTCGGGAGGTAGAGTACGACCGTAGAATCGCCTTCCTATGAGGCTTGAAGATATTAAAACGGTAGGTGTCGTCGGCGCCGGAACCATGGGCAACGGCATAGCCCACGTCTTTGCTCTCGCAGGGTACAACGTCAAACTCGCCGACGTTTCCGAAGGTTATCTGGAGAGAGCGATCAAGACCATAGAGAAGAACCTCGGACGTCAGGCCAAAAAGGGCATAATCTCCGAGGAGGACATCCCCCAGGTCCTTTCCCGCATAACCACGACCACCAACCTTGAGGACTTCGCCGACGTTGACTTCGCCGTTGAGGCCGTCTTTGAGGACGAGAACGTTAAGAAGGACATCTTTAACAGACTCGGTGAGATAACCCGCCCGGACGTCGTCCTTACTTCCAACACCTCGTCCATATCCATAACCCGCCTGGCCTCTTACTCCGGTCGTCCCGAACTCTTCGCTGGCATGCACTTTTTCAACCCCGTACCCGTCATGAAACTCGTTGAGGTGGTCAGGGGCTACTCCACGAGCGACGAGACCGCAAACTTAGTGATAGAACTGGCTAAAAAACTCGGCAAGACGCCCGTTGAGGTGAAGGACTACCCCGGATTCGTCTCCAACAGGGTCCTCATGCCCATGATAAACGAGGCTATATGGGCGCTATACGAGGGGGTGGCCACGAAGGAGGACATAGATACGGTTATGAAGCTCGGCATGAACCACCCCATGGGCCCCCTCACGCTGGCCGACTTCATAGGTCTGGACGTTGTCCTGAACATCCTCCTGGTCCTGTACAACGACTTCAAGGACCCCAAGTACAGGCCCTGTCCTCTGCTCGTTAAGATGGTTGAGGCCGGAAAACTCGGAAGGAAAACGGGGGAGGGGTTTTATAGGTACGAGTAACACGATAACGAATAAGTAGAATTATAAAGTAACATCTCACCTATTTGCTCTGTTGTACAATTCTTCTATATAATAGGCGGATGAATATGAAAAGGTTTTTTGATGCGTTAACAATATTTTTGACCGCTTTAATGGGGTACCTGCCCGCACAGGTGCCGCCCGTATCTTCGGCCGTAAGTACGTGGACCATGCACCACGGTGCTTCGTCTCTATCCGGTCTGCAGAGACTGACTGGGGCGGTAACTGGCCCCGATCTCAGATGCTCCGCGACCCTGCTTACGGGAAGCGAAGGGGATCCGGCCGTTGGAGACGTTAACGGCGATGGCGCAAACGAGATCGTGGTCCTTACCTTCGGTGGGAGCAAAGTTATGACCTTCAGGGGAACGGACTGCGCACTCCTGTGGACGAGGAACGTGGGATCATCCGTCGGATGGGGAACTCCCGCCCTGGCCGAACTGGACCCGTCCTCTCCCGGTCTGGAGGTCGTGGTATTAAACGGAGAAACCCTTTACTCCCTGCAGGGAACGGACGGTTCCGTTCTCTGGAACCTATCCATCGGTACAAGTCGCTCCCCGGCAACGGTTCAGGATATAGACGGGGACGGTCTGGGAGAGATCTTCATCGTTGGAAGCCAGATATACGCTCTTAGGGGGAACGATGGTTCTATTATCTGGTCCCGTTCCGGGTCTTCTAACTTCGCAAACGTCGCCGTAGCCGACATAGATGGAGACAGCGATTACGAGGTCGTAACGGTGGTGAACGACACTCTCTACGTCCTCAACGCCTCCGACGGTTCAACGGTATGGGCTTACTCCGTAGGAACACAAGGGAACCCGGCCATAGCCGACGTTGACGGTGACGGGTCTCAGGACATAGTTGTGGTTTCTGGCACGGGTAACGTATGGGCGTTCAGAAACGACGGTACGATTATGTGGTCGTGGGCCTCAGGATGTGGATCCTCCGTGGGTTATCTTAACTCCCCTACCATAGCGGACGTTACAGGGGACGGTATAAAGGACGTCCTGTTCGGTTGCATACCCTCTTTCACTGGATACCTTTACGTACTCCGCGGGACCGATGGAACCGTTCAGTGGTCCTACGCGGGGACGAGAAGCGGATATCAGGCTCTCGGAAGGAAGATAGGGGACATTGACGGTGACGGTATTCTGGAGGTGATCGTTTCCGGTGCGAGGTACGGTTCCAGTCCCCATCTGGTAATCCTTCAGGGTACAGACGGGTCTGTTGAATGGTCCTACGACGCCGATTACTTTGAGGGTTTATCCATAGCAGACGTGGACAACGATACCTGTATGGAACTCGTATCCAGTGGAGATTATCAGAGTACCAGATTGTACGTCTTTGACTCCTCCACTCCTACATCGGGATGCGGTGTACTGGGAGAAGGGGGAGATCTCGGGACAGAGGAGCGCGTAAACACCCCTCCCATCACACTTGAAGTTGAGAGGATCAAGGGGTACGGCGTTAAGGTATACGTGGGAAGGCAAGTTCCGGTTTCGGTGTACACGACCGAAGGACGTCTGGTAAGTCGGAAAGTGGCAAGAGGTGGGACACTCACCCTGAAGTTAAAGGCCGGTACGTACATAGTCGTAGCAGGTAGTATACAGAAAGCCGTGGTGGTATTCTGAGATCCTAACCCGGCACCCTGCTGAGTACCTCCTCCACCTCCACGTCGCTTAGCTGGTGGAAGTCCTCGTAAAAGGCTCCCACGGCGAAGAAGGGGGTTTCAACCACCTGAGGGATCACCACCTCGTCGTAGTATCGTCCCACGTTAACGTAGGCGGAGTCCGATGCTACGGGTACGGCAAGTATTAACCTATCCGCCCCGGCGTTTCTCAGGTATTCTGCTGCTGCTATAACCGTGAACCCCGTTGCTATGCCGTCGTCCACCACTATAACCCTTTTACCCGCAACCTCCTCCGGACTAATACCCCTGAACCTAACGTGCTTTTCCTTCGCCTCCCTGAGAGCCACCCTCTTTATCTCCTCAAGGTCGTCGTAATCCACCCCCATGAGGTTCATATACCCCTCGTCCACCACGAAACTCCCGTCCACGGCGATCGCCCCGAAGCCGGATTCGGGGGAGTAAAATGGGGCCAGTTTCTTAACCCCCACGGTGCGCAGGGGAAGTCCGAAGGATACGGCTATCGGATAGGCCACGGCCACACCTCCCCGCGGTATGGCCACAACGATGTCGCCGGTTATTCCCCTCTCCTTTAATAGTTCCGCCAGTACCTTCCCCGCCTCGTACCTGTCCCGGTACACCCTCATTCGCAGTATTTTAAACTCGCCCTACCCGCCGTATGGGCTTAGAATTGAGAGTTCGGACGTGGAAGATAGGATAAAGGACTTTCTGATGGATCTGGGCTTTGACCTCGTGGGTATAGCCTCCCTGCTTGACTTTCCACCTCAGAGCTCAAGGGAGAGACTGATAAGGTGGATAGAGGAGGGAAGGTACGCCGATATGGTGTGGATGAGGGAAACGGCCGAAGTACGCCTTGATCCCCGGAAGATAATGTCTGCCGCAGCGTCCGTTATAGTCGTTGCCCTGACCTACGGAAAGGAGCGGGTTAATCCGGACTTAAAAATAAGCCGGTACGCCACACGGAGGGACTACCACAGGGTATTTAAAAAGCTCCTCAGGAAGTTCGTTAAATGGGCAAAGGGGAAGTTAGGCGGTGAGTACTTCATATTTTCGGACTCCGCCCCCGTAATGGAGCAGGATATCTCAGTCCTCGCCGGCCTTGGGTGGATTGGCAAAAACTCCCTGCTGATAAACCCCGACCTCGGTCCCAACCTCCTGCTCGGTGGCGTCCTTACGGATCTGGTTCTGATACCCGACGACCCCTTTCCGCACGACTGGTGTGGGAGGTGTACCCGGTGTATAGAGGCCTGCCCTACGGGTGCCATACTTCCGGACAGGACGGTGGACGCCCGACGGTGCATTTCCTACTGGACGATAGAGTACAGAGGGGAGGAGTTTCCCCCCGGTGTAAATACCCACGGATGGATATTCGGTTGCGACGTGTGTACGGACGTATGCCCCTGGACCTCCAGAACCCCGGCGAGGGCGAACCCTCACCTGAGGGCAAAGGAGGACAGATTCCTGAACCTGAAGCCCGAAGACTTCCTTTACATGGACGAGGAGGAGTTCAGGGAGAGGTTCGCCGGCACCCCCATAATGAGGGCGGGCCTTAAAGGTATGCGACGGAACGTACTGGCCGCCTTAAAAGGGAAAGGTTAAACTACACTTCCCCCTTTGCCAGCTCCCGTATGAAGCTGACCACGGAGTCCACGTTGGCCCTGCTACCGGGGAAGTACCCTCTCGTGAAACCGTTCTGATCAACGACGTGTATCCTGTCGGTGTGGTCTATGAAGTAGGTGTTCCTCTCCGGTACGGGTCGGATGGTGTACTCTATGCCCATGAGCTTCATTATGCTGTCGGTTATGAGCGTATCGCCCGTGAGGAAGTACCAGTTGCTCTCGTCCACCTTGTAAAGCTTCGCGTATTCCTTCAATACCTCCGGAGTGTCCCGTTTCGGGTCAAAGGTTATGCTCAGGAAGACCACCCTTTCCTTGAGGGACGGGTCGGCGTTGATCTCCTTCTGTATGCGGCGCATGTTGTCCGTTATGAAGGGACAGATATCCGGGCAGTGGGTGTAGATGTACCCCACAACTAAGATCTTACCCTTGAGGTCGGAGAGTTTTACGTCCCGGCCGTTCTGATCCTTGAGGGTGAAGTACAGAGGGAACCGGCGGAGGCGCTCAGCCTTCACATCCATCCGGCGGTAGACTTCGCCGGCCTGCATGAGTACGGTGTAAGTATCCTTTTCAGGCGTAGAAGAAGCTTTCTCCTCCTTTTTCCCACCGCACGACGCTATCAGCAACACTCCGAACAGCAGTATCGTTTTTCTCATAGGAACGGATTCTACAACTGACGTACGGGCGTATTCGGTTATATAACGCTTCCCCGTGTGAGAAGAGGTCGCGGGAAAGTGCAGGATAGACGCTGAGGGGTTCAACCTGAAAATCCCGAAAACGATCTGACGTTTGCCGACGTCCCGGATCTTTTAAACGATGTTGGACAGGGGTAGAATCCCGGTATGAGGGTGTACATCACAGAGGTGGCGCCGAGGGACGGACTCCAGAACGTTAAGGAGAACGTGCCAACGGATAAGAAGGTCGCCTTCGTAAATGCGCTGGCGGAGACGGGCGTTGACGAGATAGAGGTAACCGCCTTCGTGCATCCGAAGTGGGTCCCCCAGATGGCCGACGCCGAAGAGGTTCTACGGCGGATAGAACGAAAGGAAGGCGTAAAGTACTCGGCCATCGTCCCCAACGAAAGGGGGCTTGAGAGGGCGCTATCCGTAGGTGTAGACAAGGTGGCCGTCCTCACGGCTGCAACGGACACCTTCAACCTGAAGAACATAAACACGGACGTAGAGGGTTCGTTCCAGAGGTTGATCCCTGTCGTTAAGAGGGCGAAGGATGGGGGCCTGGAGGTCCGGGGGTACGTATCCGTCGCCTTCTGGTGTCCCTACGAGGGGAAGGTGCCACCGCAGAGAGTCAGGGACGTCGTATTGCGGCTCTTAGACGTGGGCGTGGACGAAGTTTCACTCGGAGACACCATAGGGAGGGCCTCGCCGAAGGACGTGGCCGAGGTTCTGGACGTACTTCTGAAAGACGTACCGAAGGATAAGATCGTTCTCCACTTCCATGCCACGTACGGTATGGGGGTGGCCAACGTTCTGTGCGCCTACAGGGAGTACGGAATATACCGCTACGACTCCTCCGCCGGTGGCCTTGGAGGATGCCCGTACGCACCCGGTGCCAGCGGTAACGTGGCCACGGAGGACGTGGTCTTCGCCCTCAAGAGCGTGGGTGCAGACGTGAGGGTGGACGAGAGGAAGGTGGTTGAGGCGGTCAGAGGCCTTGGGCTTAAACTGGAGTCGGCCATAAGCAGGGTGATCTGAGGGATGGAGGTACGGGAGGTAACCCACCTACTTGACGACGTTGGGGAGGGGACAGCCTTCGTGGTGATAAGGGGGAGGACCTTTGACAACCTTAAGGACGTTCCGGAGGCCATACGGAGAGGTGCCGTACTTTTGATAACGCCGGAAAGGTTGCCTTACGACGTGCCTCAGATGGTCGTGGAAGATACGAGGAGGGCCGCTCTGGAACTGGCCGACAGGGTCTATCCGTGGCGTAGGATCCGACTCGTGGGCATAACCGGTACGAACGGTAAGACGACCACGTCCTTCCTGATAAGGGGAGCGTTGAGGGAACTGGGTTATCCGCCAGCGCTGATAGGAACGGTCGTATGGGACGACCTCCACAGCGAAAGGGAGGCCAAACTGACCACACCGGAGGCCTTCTACGTACGCCGGATACTGGGGAGGGCTGCCCGAAAGGGTGCAAAGTTCGGTGTTATGGAGGTCTCATCTATCGGTCTTGTCCAGGGGAGGGTTGAAGGACTGGAGTTTGAGGTGGGAGTTCTAACGAATATCGGGTGGGATCACATAGACTACCACGGGAGCTTTGAGGAATACGTCAGGGCCAAAACTCTCCTGTTCAGGGTTTCGCGGAAGGCCCTTATAAACGCCGACGACCCCCACGCCGACACCTTCCTATCTTCGGCCACCGGTGAGGTCTTCACGTACGGAAAGGAAGGTGAGGACTTCCGTTTCCGGATAGTATCTGAGAGCCTTTCAGGGGTTGAGGTGGAGGTCAACGGGTACAGGGTAAGAAGCCCACTTCCGGGGAGTTTCAACGCCTACAATCTGACCGCAGCCTTCTCCACGCTCGTACTTCTGGGTTTTCCCGAAAAGGATGTGGCGGAGGCCCTCGGTAAGGCGGAGGGACCACCCGGAAGGATGCAGAGGGTATTCTCAGGACCCTTCCACGTTTTCGTTGACTACGCCCACACGCCCGACGCCATAGACAGGGTTCTGAGGGTACTGAGACCCCACGCCCGCCGTCTCATAGTCGTCTTCGGGGCCGGGGGAAACCGGGACAGGGGGAAGAGGCCCATGATGGCCGAGGCCGTAGAGAGGTGGGCGGACGTCGCCGTACTGACGTCGGACAACCCCCGTTGGGAGGAGCCAGAGAGGATAATTGAGGACGTGGCGTCCGGTTTTAAGAGGCTCGTACCCTTACGTATAACCGACCGCAGGGAGGCCATAGCCCGGGCCCTGAAGATGGCCGGTGAGGGGGATGCGGTGGTGATCCTCGGTAAGGGACACGAGAGGTATCAGGAGATAAAGGGGAACAGGTACCCGTTTGACGATTCGGAGGTGGTGAGGGAAGTACTCGGTCTTTGAACGACCGTTCAGGCACACCTTTATAATCGCAGCCATGTTTTTGTTGGTCTTATCGCAGTTGACAGGCACCGTAAAGGGATACGTTTATGGGGAGGACCGATCTCCCCTCATCGGAGCGGTGGTGATAGCGTACACCCTTCCCGACACCCAGAAGGCCGGAGGTACGTATACGGACCTGAAGGGCTACTTTGAGGTAACCTTAAAACCGGGCGATTACCTCCTGAAGGTAGACTTCGTAGGACACGAGGAAAAGTCTTTGAAGGTGAGCGTGAAGGCCGACGAGGTCGTAGATCTGGGGAGGATAGTCCTGAAACAGATGGCCATAGAGGTTCAGGAGGTTGAGGTGGAGGCTCAAGCCCCGAAAGTTACCTACGAGGGGGAGAAGAAGGTTATACGTTTTGCCGATGAGATAACGTCAAAGGGCAGCTCCACCCTTGATGCCCTGAAGAACGTTCCGGGTGTGACGGTTGATAACAACGATAACGTACGGATAAGGAACACGTCCAACATAACCCTCCTGATCAACGGAAAGCCTACGGTAATGCAGATTTCGGAGGCACTTCGCCAGATTCCAGCATCCTCCGTTGAGAGGATAGAGATCATTACCAACCCCGGAGCGAAGTACGAGGCGGAGGGACGGGTCATAATGAACATCGTTCTCAAGAAACATCACGACGAGGGTACCGCCGCCTCCCTGATGGGAAGGATAGGCACCTTCAACAACTACGGCGTAAGCGGATCTATCGGAATAAACACCCGCAGGTTAAAGTTCACCATCGGAGGGAACTACTTCGTTTTCGCCCGCTATATGGATTCCAGAACCAGTACGTCCACACCTTCATTTGAGTTTACGTCGGAAGGGGTGCGTTTTTACAGGATGAAGCCTTACGGCGTACGTTCCAGCCTTGAGTACCGCATTACGGACAACGACGTCCTCACGTTTGAAGGGAACTTCGGCTTCTGGAACTTCGCCATGGGCTGGAACGGAAAGTACGACTCTGGAAGGGAGACGGATGCCAGCGTGGATATAGGTGGGAAGAGGCTCTCGGTCTTCGCCGGATATACCAGAAACTTCCTGCGCAACCATACGCTTGACGTCAGCATTTACTACGGTATGAGGGGAGGGAATGAGAATACCGTGAACTACATGAGGGACGCTGACGGGAACGTCGTGTACGGTTTCAAGCGCATATCCTCAGGTCCCTCCGGTAGGTGGAGGGGTAAGGTTGACTACACCTGGCAGTACAGCAAACACAGGAAGATAGAGGCGGGTTATCAGGGAGATCTCTGGAACTCCTACGATACGACGAGGTACTACACCTACTCGTCAGGGAATTTCGTTCAGGATGGGCCCACGCTCACGTCCCGGTACCGCCGCACGACCCACGCCGGTTACTTCTCCTACTCCAACCGTCTCGGAAACTTCTCCTACAGTCTGGGTCTAAGAGTTGAAAGGACTGAGAGGGCGACGTACGTTGAGGATAGTGTCTACACCTTCACGTCCACGGATCCCTTCCCTTCCGTTCATCTCTCGTACAACCTGAACGTCTCCAACCAGATCTCCCTGAGCTACTCCCGCAGGGTGTGGCATCCCCGCCACTGGATGATAAATCCCTTCATGAGGGTAATTGACGAGTTCACCCGCCAGAAAGGTAACCCTGACCTCAAGCCTGAGTACACCCACTCCTTTGAGGCCTCATATCAGAGGATATTCGGCAGGAGGGGGTACGCCGGGATTGAGGCCTTTTACAAACGCACGGATAACAATATAGAGTACATTCCCACGTACGAGGGGACGAACGTACTGTACACGTGGTTGAACGCGGGATATACCACCTCTTCCGGTATTGAGGTGTACGCCAATTACCATCCGTGGAAGCTCCTCACGTTGAACCTTTCGCTTGACGTTTACGACCACCGGGTTTACCTTGACAGCGTTACCCGTAGCCTCACGTACGATGCCAAGGGTAGCGTAACCTTCGGAAGGGGACCCATAGGTCTGCAGTTGAGCGGGAAGTACTCCGGCCCGAGGTACGTCCCCGGAGGCGTCCAGAGGGCGATGTACACCTTTGACTTGGGTCTGAGGGTGCCTCTGAGCAGGAGCATTTTCGTCATAGCCCAGTTCAACGACTTCCTCGGTACGGGCGTAAGGGAGGTTGAGATAACCGGCGAGGACTTCCGTCAGGTGAGTTCCCATCGCAGGAAGTGGCCCTCTTTGTCCCTGATGGTTATGTACGATTACAACAACTTCCGCAGGTTCAGAAAGCCGACGAAGGAGAGGGAGACGTCTCCGGAGGAGGAAGTTCCACAGTTTTAAAAAAGGGGGCTTCCGCCCCCCCCTCATCCGAAACGGTATCCGTTACCTTACGACCACTTTGAAGGTGCGGCCGCCGGTCTTTACGAAGTACACTCCGGCCTTTAACCGGACCTCCCCGCTACCGCTAAACAGGATTCGCCCGGCCACGTCGTAGACCTTGCCCGTCTCCTTAAGGGTCAGGACGTCCCCCTTGAGTTCGTGGGTGTCGTACTGGCGGGATACGGGCCTCTCGGCCACATCGGTTGTAATGAAGTCGGCGCGGCTTCTCGGCAGGAGCTGGTACGTGGTCTGGTACTGTCCTACTATCCCCACGATGGATATGGTACCGTTGGGAACCTCCATACCGGGGATGTCCGTGTCGGCGTCTATACGTACGGTGAGGTTGTCAAGGCCGTCGGTTATGGTGTAGTTGGTGTTCCCCGCAAAGGTCCCGGTCGTGTCAAGGAACTGGACGTTGTCTATACGTACGAGCATGCCCTCGTAAGGCTCACCCACGTCTGCTATGGTCAGCACTATGGGGTCCGGCACACCCACGTAGGTAAGGGTATCAAATGCGGACAGTCTTACGATCTCCCGAAGGTTGTTGTAGGTATGGAGTTTGCCGGCTATCGCCACGGCGTATCCGAGGTCCGAAGGCATGGAGAAGGCGTCGTGGAACCTGAAGTCGTACACGGCTATACCCGCCGTGGTATCCTGCACGTAATCGGGACGGTTGAACGTGTTGGCCGTGATGACCCCCTTGATCTGGACGGTGTCGTCGTCCGGAAGGGCGCGGGCCTCGGCTATGGTCTTGAATCCGTGTACGAAGAACCGCACGGGATAGACCGCAGAATCGCCGGAGTCGTCGTAGGCCACGGCGTAGAACTTGGTCTTGGAGTAGTAATCCGGAGGAGGTATCTGGGCAACGTACACGCTCCCCGTATCCACGAAGGCGCTAACCGTAGAGGGAGAACCGGCGTTGTACCAGTAGTACACGGTTACGTTGTTTATACTGCCATCGCTGTCAAAGGCGGCGTAGTAGACTCCCACGTACTGGTTGCTGTCGGGGTTGGAGGGGTCGTGATAGAGGAAGAAGATCTCAGGGGGGTTGTTGGTGGACGGGTTGTACACGATTACCCTGTCGAGCCAGAAGTATTTGTTGTAGCCAGAGATGCCGCCGTCGTCGTTGTTCCTGTAGCGGAACCTTATGGCCACTGTAGTGCCATCGTAAGCGTCAAGACCGATCTTGACCTCCGTCATCGTAGTGGGCTGGGGGTAGTTGGGGGCGATGGTGTACAGTACGACCGGTGACGTGAAGTCCCCTCCGGGGCCCAGTTCCACGTATATCGTATCTAGGTTGCCCATGGAGGTATCGGCGCTGAACCTGTAGTAGAAGGAGAGGGTCTCCGGTCCGGCTATGGCCGAAAGGTCTATTATGGGGCTTATAAGGGTGGCATCTCCCGTGTCCGAAGCGTAGGTGCTACTCACCTTAATCCCGGCGTAGTAGGAACCGAACTCCACACCGGGGGAGAAGGAGTAAGTTCTCTGATACCATGAGACGTACCTGCTGGCGTACGTGGTATCCCAGCCCGCGGGTGGGACCCCTCCCTCAAAGTTCTCGTAGAGGGCGAACCCGCCGTACAGCGGGACGGCCACGCTCAGAGGGATTATTAACAGTGCTTTCCTCATAACGACGTATTTTACGGGAGGACGTGACCTCCGCGGGTATACCGATGAAAGGCACAGGATCCGTAGCGTAAAATCGCCATATCCGATATGCTGTAACCCTCCTCTTGAAAGATAGAAGCCCTCATTAACGGGAATCCGTTCAAACTGTCTCCCCAACCAAGAACCCCATTCAAAACTGGGGATTTTCTCCCGGTCCGGTCAATATCCGGATCACCCTTCTGATCCCGAAATTCATAATTTTCCGAGCATACAACTCCTCAACCCCCGCTTTAATAAACACCTCAACTATCACAAGATCACGTCGCCTTAACTTTTGCCCCTCAGTCCATCGTCCCCAAAGTAGAACGCGGTGGTTATGAAGTCTGCGAAGTCTCTCCTCTCGGTCCTCCCTGACGGTGCTATCGCGATTTTACTCAGAACCTTATACCCTCGCCAATATAACATAAAAGCGAATGGATTTTCTCCGTATCGGGCTTACCAGAATCGTGAAAGTACATCCCCTTCCACCCTTATCCTGCGCGTATTAGTCGTCCTACCCACCGAAGCTACTCCGCCATCCCTCAAAGATCTCGTTCAGGACTTCCTTCACTGCCTTTAAAACCCCCTCCACGTACCTCTTCAGCTGCTCCTCAGCAAACGGGTACCTGTTGGTTTTCCCTTCTTCGTAGAGGAGGATGCTTCGGGGAGCAGGGTAGACCGAAACTCCACCCCGCGGATGGTAAGCGGGATATTCCTTTTCCCTGTCTACCCTCCCGTAAAGTTCCGGATAGGAGGCGACGACGAAGGCCCACTCCTCCACACCGGCATGTCCCTGAACCTCACCGAATATCTCCTTTGAGAGGGTGGGGACGAGGACCCACCAGTCTATCGCGGCCACCCTCATACCCGTATCAAGGTGAAGCCTGTGCAGGGCCTCCTTCAGGTGGGAGGTGTTGCCTCCGTGTCCGTTTATTACCACCAGCTCCTTAACACCGTTGCGCCATAGGGATAGACCGACGTCGTAAACCACCGCCTTGAAGGTCTCAGGGGAGAGGCTCAGGTTCCCCTTATACCTTACGAGAGACCTGTTAACACCGAAGGGGAAAAGGGGAACTGTATCGGCTCCATACTCCCCGGCAAGCCTTGAAGCTATGTATTCGGCCGAGAGGTTATCGGTCCCGACCGGAAGGGGACCGTGGGCCTCAACCGTACCTACCGGCCAGAATACCCTCTCCGAAAACCGGTCGTACGTACTCTTAAGCTGCCACAGGTTTCCGGGTAAGCTCATCTTCGTACTTGTCAAGGAAGGTGCGGGCCACGAACTCGGCTGAGTCTCCGAGAGGACAGAAGTTCCTGCCCCTCATCATCCGGGTGATCTCCCTGAGGAGGGCGATATCCTCGGCCGTCGCGTATCCCCGCTTTTCGGCCTGCACCAGTATACGGGTCATCCAGTTGGTACCGTCCCTACAGGGGGTACACTTGCCGCAGGACTCGTACGAGAAGAACTCTATGGAGCGGCGCAGGATGCTCAGGGCCTTCTGACTCCTATCCAGAACTATTATTGCCCCGCTCCCGAGTGTGCTACCGACCTTCTCCAGATCTTCGTGGGTCATGGGGACGTCCAGTTCGTCGGGGGTCAGGATCTCCGAGGAGAGACCACCGGGGAATACGCCAAGGAGTTCGGTCCCTTCGTCAACACCGGCGACCTCATAGATGAACTCCCGGAGGGTTAGAGATCCGAGCTCAAACTCGTATACTCCCGGCCTCTTCACGGCTCCGGATATGGAGAACAGACGGGTTCCCCTGCTCTCGGGGGTGCCTAACCGGGCGTACCAATCTGCACCCTTAGATAGGATTATGGGGACGGTGGCGTGGGTCTCAACGTTGTTGACGGCCGTGGGCATACCGTACAGGCCCACCTGACTCGTACGCGGAGGTTTCAGACGGGGGAGCGCCCTCTTACCCTCAAGGCTCTCAAGCGTGGATACAGCGTACCCGGCTATGTACGCCCCCGCCCCGAGGTAGACGTATACGTCAAAGTCAAATCTGCTCCCGAGGATGTTCTTCCCGAGATAACCCTTCTGATAAGCCTCCCTTATGGCCCGTTTTATTCTGGGGAATATCCAGAGGTACTCGTACCGGAGGTACATGTAACCCTCGCGCGCCCCTATGGCCCTTCCCGCTATTATCATGCCCTCAAGGACGAGGTGAGGCGCCCTGTACAGCAGTTCCCTGTCCTTAAAGGTCCCCGGTTCGCCCTCGTCGGCGTTATCCACGACGTACTTCGGGCCGGGATGGTCCTTCGGGATGAAGGACCACTTCTTACCGGTCGGGAACGCGGCCCCTCCCCTGCCCTTAAGACCGGACTTCATAACCTCCTCTATTATCTCGTCCGGTTCCATCTCAAGGGCCTTACGGAGTCCCTGATAACCGCCGAGGGACTCGTAGGCCTCTATGGTGTGACTGTCTTCCCTTTCGGTATAAGACAGAAGCAACCTGTACTCTTTGGCCATAGAGGGTATTCTATACCCGCTTACGATTCCAGTTGTCCCAATAGGGGCTACACTCTCACCCGCCGGGATTCGGGGTTAGAATAAGGTTATCATGCTTCTGCTATTTGCCTTCTACGTTGAGGAGCCTAACACGATCGTCCGGGTGTACGCATCGCCCGACGAGATACATAGCGAGTACCTCAGGGCGGTGGACGTCGTGGGATTCTCTCCAAAGGGAGACTGGACTGACGTCCTCGTAACCCCGCGCCAGCTGGAGATGATACGTTCCCTCGGTTTTAAAACCGAGATAGTGGTACCCGACGTGAGGGAGTGGAACTACACCGTGATGGGGTCTTACCGTTCAACTGATCAGGTCTTCACTGACCTCGTGAACTACGCCACGACCTACCCTTCCATAACGAAGCTGGACACACTCGCCTTCACTTACGAGGGACGTCCCGTTATGGTACTCCGCATAACCGACAACCCCCACGTTGACGAGGGGGAGCCGGGTGTACTCCTTACCGGTCTCCACCACTCAAGGGAGTGGCCTACGGTTGAGATCACCATGTTCGCCATAGATACCCTCCTCAGGGGGTACGGTTCCGACCCTCAGATAACCAGCTTCGTCAACAACCTTGACATCTACGTCATACCCCTGGTAAACCCCGACGGTTACCATTACTCCCACGACCTCGGCAACACCATGTGGCGCAAGAACAGGAGGTACTTCCCGGAGTTCGGTACGTACGGCGTGGACGACAACCGCAACTACGGTGGGGCAGCCAACGGTGATCCTAAAGGACAGCACTGTACACCTACGGCAGGTACGACCAACAACCCATCGGACGACGTCTACTGCGGTCCCACGGACTTCAGCGAGAACGAGATAAGCGCAATAAGGGACTTCGTGAAAGCCCACCCCAACTTAGTGGCGGTCGTTAACTACCACACTTACACCGGAGCCGTCCTTTACCCGTGGGGATACACCTCCAACTCGGCCCCCGACGAGGCCTACCTCTACGCCATAGCCGACAGCATGGCCTCCCAGATGGTCACGGAGAACAACAACCCCTACACGGCCATTCAGGCCCCCGACATAGGGTACACGGCAACGGCCGATTCGGATGACTGGGAGTACGGATACTCCATATACGTGAGCGGGTACCCCATGCTGGCCTTTACGGTTGAGGCCTGCGAGCAGTTTCAGCCTCCGGAGAGTGAACTTGATCAGATAGTCAGGGAGAACTGGAAGGGTATAGCCGCCCTCCTGAGGAACGCCCCCGACATACGCAACAACATCAAGCCCATGGTGATAGTTGACTCACTGATAGTGAACGATACGGTACCCAACACCTTCAACGTTTCCCTGAGCCTCAAGTCCCCCTACATGAACCCTACTAAGTACGCCTTACGCTACTTCACGTCTTACACGGTTAACACCGACGGTGCCGAGACGTCCATGTCCCTCTGGGATTACAACGGTTTCAGCAGGTCCTCCTCTCGTGCCTATAACGGTTCCTACTCCTTCGCAGCCACGTACAACAACCGGGTAGCCTACCACATGACTACGAAGTACCCCTACCTCGTACAGCCCGGCGACAGCCTCACCTTCTGGACGTGGTACGCCATAGAGGAGAACTACGACGCCGCCTTCGTTGAGATCTCTCTGAACGGAAGGGAGTTCACCCAGCTGGAGAAGTTCACCGGGAACTCCGGAGGATGGGTCAGAAAGGCCTACGATCTCTCCCCGTGGGTCGGAAAGTGGGTTTACTTCCGTTTCCGCTTCGTGAGCGACTCCTACGTCACGGACGACGGTTTCTTCGTGGACGACGTTCACCCTGTGGCCGATATGGGTACGGAGACCGTCCCGGATACCAGCATAACCTCTCTGCCTTACTCCCTGACCCTCCCCGACGGCACCTACTACATCCAGATGAGAGGGTACAACACGGCCAAAGGGTGGGGAGATTGGAGCGCCCCCAGAAAGGTGGTCGTAAGCTCCAGCGTATCCGTCGCCGAGAGGGATGGTAAGGGCTACGTTTCCGATGAGGTGGCCGTATACACGGCCGACGGCAGGTACGTGGGCCGTACCGTGCCGGATAGGATAGGGGTTTACTTCGTCAAGGAAGGTAAGGAGGTCCGCCGGGTAGTCGTACGGTAAAGTCCAGAATTTTCACAGTTTCATGGTTTCTGCTACACGTTTGCAAAACAGCTTTATAATTTTGTCGTGGAGCGCAAACTTATATTTTCCCCATTACTGCTCTTTGCGGCAAATTTGATGGCTCAGCCCTACGCTCAGGGTAACTGGAACGGTGGTGGAGGGGTGTGCGGAGTGGTAACGTCGTGGGGTACGCAGTTCTGCTCACAGGATTCGGTATCCTGGGGAATGCCCGGACAGATAAACCCCATAGCCACGTCCTACGACTGGTCCAGATGGGTACTGGACACGGTGGAAATTACCACGCCGGGTAACTACGGCAACGTCTACCCCGCAGATATGGACGGGGATGGAGATATAGACCTCGTAGGGTACAGGTCTGGCACCATCCTTGCCGTGTACGTTAACGATGGATTGGGAAACTTCACCCCAACTACGGTTGAAGACGTCTCCTCCTTCCACGGTGGCAGGGCGTGGCCCGTATGGATCAGGGACGTAAATCTGGACGGGAGGCCAGACATCCTCGCCCCTATGGGGTCGGGTCTCTACATATACTACCAGACGGGTCCCCTCACCTTCACCCGGAGCCAGATCGTGTCCTCCTCGTCCTCCTACTGGTGCGGTACGTACATCTCCTACGCCGACGCCGGGGACGTTGATAACGACGGGGACATGGACATAGTGGCCACGAACGGGTGCGGTCCCGGGAGCGGTGGAGGCGGTGGGGACGTGATACTCCTGCGGAACGACGGTGTTTCGTGGACGCCTTTTATGGTGTATAACTCCACCGACGATCATCACAAGGCCATGCGGATATACCTGACGGACTTTAACAACGATGGATGGCTGGATATACTTACCAGTTACTGGCCGATCATGGTATTCCAGAATACTGGAGGAACCTTCACTTTAGCAGCCTACTTCGGCGGCTCTACCGAAAACTCCGATGGCTCCTGGCCCGTGGACGTTGACGGGGATGGGGACGTGGACATAGCGTACGCCCCCTATCAGGCCGGATATTACATATCGTATCTGCGGAACGATGGGAGCTTTTCCTTCACAAGGGTGAACGTGGCTTCAGGAACCATGTACGATGGTCTCTACGCCGGCGATTTCAACGGCGATGGCCACGCCGACTTCCTCGGTGCTTTGGGCAATATAGACGTGTACGTGGGACCTTCGTTCAGCCGCTTCTCGTTATCAACGGGCTGGAACATACACAACCTGTACTTCGCCAACGTGGACAATTCCGGATGTTTTGATATCCAGCAGGATATAGTTTTTACGAACCTCAGTGGGGCGTCCAGGTCTACGGGACACTACATGTACCGTAACCGTACGATAACCTCTTACGCCTCTTACGCTGAACTCGTCTCATCCATACTTGAAGCTCCGATAGGTTCATGTTCCTTTGACACCCTGAAGTACATCGGGTGCGTACCTTCAAACTGGGATATGGAGGTGTACGTCAGGTGGGGCGGGGACTCAACGGATATCCCCTCCGCACCGTGGGTCGGCCCGGTCGCCAGTGGGACCAGCCTGATAGATCTCGGTCTCCATCCTTCGGGGGACAACTACATACAGTACAGGGTGGTGTTCAGACGTACGGGTCCTCCCACCGACAACGCCCCCATGCTTGACAGCATCTGGATAGTCCCCAACTGCGATGTGGTCGGTGAGGAAGGGGATCTGAGTGTACAGGAAAGCGGGAAGGTTCCCAGAGAAAGGACGGTACAGGTATACGGAGTGGATGGCCGAGTGGTTGAGGACACGGATAAACCCGGCGTCTACTTCATATACGACGGCAGGAGGGTTAAGAAGGTAATACGGAGGTAGCTACTCCGGCTCCAGAATGGCCGTCCCGTCGCCCATTAGGACGCGGATTACCCGGAACGGAGCCTTTGTTCCGACCCCCGGCAAGTCCCTTCCCCGTACCTCCATGAGGATCTCCGGTACGAACACCTTCCTCCTGCCCGATACGATACCCTCTACCCTTCCCTTTCGTTTTATGTAGTGGAGTAGGATGTGGGTACGCCGCTCGTTCTGGGCCTTGTGCCTTTTAAGTTCACCGGCGAGGGCGGTTCCCATGTCCCTCTCAAGAACCTCCGGAGATAGAGGGGGTAGGACCTTCAGGCTGGCCAGGATCTGGTGCTGGTTCAGTACGTCCGAGTACCGCCGTATGGGGGACGTGGCCCTTACGTAGTAGGGGACCCCTAGGCCCCTGTGGGGTCCGGGTTTAACGGATGTACGGACGGGCCTTCCGAGAGCCTTGAGTTTGAGCAGGTATAGGGGATCGGAGGGCATAGGTTGTTTTCCCGGTGGAGGCTCTTCCTGTATGCGGAATATTCCAAGAAGCCCCCTCTCTGCAAGATGTTTCCCGGCAAGGAAGTTGTAGAGTATCATGAGTTCTCCCACGATAGCCGTTGCCTCGTTCGGCTCTAAGAGGGAAACGGTTATCTCCCCTTCGGAGTACTTCACCTTCAGAAAGGGGTGATCGTAGGCCAGTCCTCCCGCCTTAATACGCCTCTCCCTGAGGACGTTCTTCACGTGGATCAGATCCCTCCATATCCCCTCCCGTGAAAGCACCTCGTGGACGTTCCTGTAGGTCAGACGCGCCCTGTTTCTGATAAGGGAAAGGTGGAAGGAGTAGTCCAGAATCTCGCCCGATAGGTCCATCTTTACCCTCAGGGTCAGGGCGGGACGGTCTTCCCCCTCCATCAGGGACATTCTCCTTACGGCGTCCGACGGGTACATGTGCCACTTGCCGTCCGGTAAGTAGAGGGTTGACCCCCGCGCCCTCGCAAGGAGGTCGGCTTCGCTCTCCCTCTCCACCACGGCGTAGGGTAGGGCTATGTGAACGAATATCTCGTACCCCTCTGCAAGGGGCAACAGAGTTATGGCGTCGTCTATATCCTCCGTTTCGGCGTCGTCTATTGAAAACGCTGGCAGATCCCTCAGGTCCTCGTATTCAAACTCCTTTCCCGAAAAATCCCCCCTGTTCTCCTGCATTAGCGCTCGCACCTCAGCCGATATGTCGTCGGGGGTTATATGCCCGGCGTTAAGGAACTTCCTCCAGAAGTCGGGGTCCCCCGCCACGATTCTGCTCAGGCGTTTATCCTCCCTATCCCCTCTGTACATCGCCCTCAGGGCTTCAACTATCGGCAGTGGTTCTCCTTTAAGTACCTTCCGCACCTCCTCCCGCAGGTTTTCCTCCTCCCTCGCGGCCTCTTCCCTTTTGAGTATGCTCTGTACGTCCTCCTCGCTTCTGGGGATCAACCTTTCCCCATCCACCCTGAAGTAAGGGGATCCGAGGGCCGAGAAGAATATTCTGGCCTTACTTACGGCGTCAACGTTTCCGTACAGCAGTTCGCTCGCCTCGTCCAGACTCAGCTCCTCCCCCACCTCCCAGAGTTCTTCAAGGTCCACGCCGGCGAGATCTGAAACGGTGAATTCCTCCTTCAGTGGACCGAAGTCAACGATCCCCTTCGCCTTCATCCTGACCGGCCTTCCCAACCGGTCCTTTCCCATCAGTACCCCGTCCCTCACCTCACCCACGACGGGAACGTACTTCCCCTTTACCTTTATCGCAAACAACCTCAAGAGGCGGGAATATAAGGACGAAAGGGTATCACGGGTTGCGCAGCCTCAGACCCACGAAGTCGTAAACGTCAAAGAGGTAGGGTTTCTGCTCGCACAGTTTCACGAAACGCAGGGAACCGGGACTTCCGTATATCCCCGGTATCCAGACGACCTTCCCGTACTTTTCCACTATCGGATGTACGTCCCGGAGTACGCCGGGGATACCGTAGGAGTCGTAAAGGTCTTTGAG
>WFXS01000106.1 GCA_015490465.1 Caldifarciminota bacterium | reverse complement strand
CCGTATATGGCGTAAAATTTTACTCCGTACTATTGCTGCGGCCTTTATCTGGCAATACGGCCCCCGTTCCCTTAGATTCTCCGAAGTGATAGCCTGCTGGAAACCCGCACATCGGGTGTGCTATTTGTGAAGGTACACCGGGCCTAGTCCTATCCCGTACCCACCGGCTATCAAGGATACAGAAATCCAACGTCCGAACCCAACTCCGTGGAACAAAAAAGTGGGAGACGTGGACGAGAGCTTCAGGAAGTACTTTTCTGGGACGGCAGGTTCAAGTCCCCCTTAAATTTCCCACCTATGAGCATAGAGGAGAAACTGAGACAGCTCAAGGAGATGAAGAAAAAAGCCTACGAGGGAGGAGGACCGGAGAGGATAAAGCGCCAGCACGAGAAGGGCAAGTTGACGGCAAGAGAAAGGATAGACTACCTTCTGGACGAAGGTTCCTTTATGGAGATAGGGGTATTCGTCACCCACCGCAACCCCGATGTAAAGCAGAAGTACTACGGCGACGGCGTCGTCGCCGGCTTTGGCACCATAGACGGGAGACCGGTCGGCATCTTTGCCCACGACTTCACCGTAATCGGTGGCACCATATCCGAGAGCAACGCTAAGAAGATAGTGCAGGTTATGGACACGGCTATGCGGGTAGGGGTACCCGTAATCGGCCTGAACGACTCCGGAGGGGCCCGGATACAGGACGGTGTGGCCTCCCTCGGCGGATACGCCGAGATATTCCTGCGTAACGTCCTCGCCTCCGGCGTGATACCCCAGATCTCGGCCATACTTGGTCCATCGGCTGGTGGGGCCGTTTACAGCCCGGCCATAACCGACTTCATTTTCATGAGACGTGGGCCGAGCTACATGTTCATAACCGGACCTGAGGTCGTAAAAGCGGTAACTCATGAAGACGTTACACCCGAAGAGCTGGGAGGTGCCGACGTCCACGCCGAGAAGTCGGGGGTGGCCCACTTCGTGTACGACAGCGAGGCCGAGGTTTTTGAGGGGATAAGGAAGCTCCTCTCCTACCTCCCCTCCAACAACGCCGAAGATCCGCCCTACGTACCCACGGATGACCCCGAAGACCGGGAGGACCCCGACCTCAACTACATAGTACCGGCGGACCCCTATCAGGGTTACGATATGAAGGACGTTATACGCAGGATAGTGGACAACGGGGAGTTCTTTGAGGTACACGAGAACTTCGCTCCCAACATCGTAGTGGGTTTCGCCCGTCTCGGCGGTTTTCCCGTCGGGATAGTCGCCCAGCAACCCCTCCATCTGGCCGGTGCGTTAGACATAAACGCCTCGGTGAAGGCGGCCCGTTTCGTGCGGTTCTGCGACGCCTTCAACATCCCCATAATAACCTTTGAGGACATCCCCGGCTTCATGCCCGGAGTTGAGCAGGAACATGGTGGGATAATAAGGCACGGGGCGAAGCTCCTATTCGCCTACGCGGAGGCCACCGTGCCAAAGATAACCGTTGTGGTGCGTAAGTCCTACGGTGGGGCCTACTGCGTCCTTGGGTCCAAGCAGGTAAGGGCGGACCTCAACTACGCGTGGCCAACGGCCGAGTTCGCCGTCATGGGGCCGGAGGGAGCAGTTAAGATACTCTACAAGAAGGAGATAGCAGAGGCCGAGAATCCGCAGGAGCTGATAGACCGACTGACGAGGGAGTACAGAGAGAAGTTCGCCAACCCGTATTACGCCGCCTCCCTCGGATACATAGACGATGTAATTGAACCGTCAAAGACCCGTCAGGTCTTGATAAAGGGACTCCGCCTCCTCAGGAACAAGCGTCAGACCCTCCCGCCCAAGAAGCACAGCAACATACCGTTATGAGGTACCGCGTAGGACCTTCCGTAATAGCCGCCAACTGGGCGAGGTGCTACGAGGAGCTGGAGAGGGCGAAGGAGGGGGATTTCATCCACGTGGACGTGATGGACGGCCACTTCGTCCCCAACCTCACCCTTGGGCCAGACCTGGCCAGAGCCATACACGAGAGGACGGGAAAACCTCTGGACGTACACTTAATGCTCACCCATCCCGACCGCTACATCCACCGCTTTGTCCTCCCCGGAGTCTTCAGGATAACGGTTCATTACGAGAGCTCGGCTTTCTTATCCTCCACCCTCCGCAGGGTACGCGAGGCAGGTCTAAAGGCAGGGATCGCGATTTCACCCGATACGCCTGTTTCCCGACTCCTGAAGTTGTTAGATAAGGTGGATCAGGTCCTCGTTATGACCGTTTACCCCGGCTTTGCCGGTCAGAGGATGTTAGAGTGGGTACTCCCCAAGGTTTCCGAGCTGGACAGAATGAGGAGGGAGAGGGATCTAAGGTTCACCATAACGGTTGACGGAGGGGTTAAGTGGGAAAATTTATCCAAAATCGGGCCTGCCGATGAGGTGGTCATGGGAGCTGCCTTTTTCAGAGGTCGCAAACCCGCTGGAACGGACCCCGGTTCTCCTTTATAATACCCGTATAAAGGAGGTAGAACATGAACAAGGAAAGGCGCGTTCCACGCATTTCCCAGCGCAAGCCTTACCAAAAGCCGAGGGTACTTGGCAGGACGTCTTCCCGTGGGGGAAGCATTCTCATAACCTACTGAAGAGGTGAAGAGTCCCCACCCCTGAGATAACGGGGTGGGGAGTGTTTTGGTGATGAGTAAAAAAAGGTTGTTGTTTTTTGATTATCTGAAAGGCCTCTTCGTAATATGGATGATCCCGACCCACACCCTTGACGGTTTGATAATCCCGTCTATAAAGTCTACTCCGCTGTACCACTCCGTCGCTTTCTTTAACGGTCTCGTGGCTCCCGCTTTCCTCGTCTCCTCCGGATTTCTGGCCGTATACACCTACAACGACACCAAATTCTGGCGAAGGTTGAGAAGGGGCATAGAACTGATGGCCTTTGGTTATGCCACCCAGCTACCTACAAAATCCCTTATGCTTCTCGTCCTTTTCTCTATCCTGTTCGTGACCTCCTCTCTCGGTATTACCCTGAACCTTCCGCTTATAAAGGGTGGGTCTCCTCCCGAATGGTTCGTGAACGGTCTCCACATCTTCAAAAGGGTGGAGATACTTATAAGCATAGGTTCCGGAGTACTGGTAATAACCTCCGTCCTGAGGCTCGTTAAATCCCCCGTGGTGAGGATGGGGATATTCCTCTTCCTGACGGCGTTGTTCTGGCTCTCTACCCCGTGGGTGTGGGAGTGGGGGAAGAGCCTGCCCATGTTCATAGCACCGTACTTCACGCGGGAGGGTTCCCTTTTCCCCGTATTTCCCTACTGGGGGTACATGTTCTTCGGTTCAACTCTTGGAAGCTCCTACTTCGTGGACAGGCGTATAACCTTCGGCCTGATGGCCGCAGTGTCCTTAGCAGTTGCCCTTACCGTTTTCGTACCCTACCCCCCTTCTGAGGGCCACGTGTACAACATTCTGGTACGGGTGGGAACCCTTATGCTCATCCTGTTCGCCCTCATAGCGGCCGAAAACTTCGGGTTTCACTCAGAGTTTCTGGCCATGCTCGGAAGGAACTCCCTCATGTCCTACGCATTCCACAACGCTATAGTTTACGGCTCGCCCTTTACCGCTCCTCTGACACGCTTTTACGGTCACAGGGGATGGGTGGACTCTCTAATTGTGGGAGGGATGATATTCCTCGTAACTGCCACCTTCGTTTACACGTGGGAGATGTTGAGGAATCGGTACGGTCAGAAACTATCCCGGAGCGTCTGGAAGTTCTTTGCTATGGTATTTGCATTAAATCCGTGGTAGGTTGAAATATCCTTCAACTCTCCCTTAAAATAACCTCGTGGCCGGGGAGAAGGCGAATAATACCGAAAAATCAAGTGAACAGCTGCAGGCACCGGGAAAAAGGAGGACTGGTGGTCAACCTGAAGAGCCGAATATAAGCAAGTGGGGATGTACAAAAATGGCTATAGCGATTGCAGTATCATTAATAGTAGCCGGATTATCACTACTGAACTGGGTTTTGAATGTAATGCTAAATGCAAATGTTTTGAATGCAATTTTAAATACAGAAAATGCAAAAAATGCAAAATCGGTGAACGTAAACGCACTGGGGGCAATAGTACAGGTTATATCGCTGGAAATATCAGTTTTTGCTATAGTTTTCTATCTCCTTTTCCTTTATGGAACGGCTAAAGTTCGCTCCTCGGGTGCTGAGAAGGGGACTTCCAAAGAAAAGAAAAACAACAAACTTACCGGTCTTCCTTTCACTGATGGCTTCATAATCTTCCTTCTGCTGGTTGGCATTATTTACTACGCCCTTACCCCTCCGCCCACTAAAGATAAAGATCTTCTTTCGTTCGCCATTATTCAGGCCTTTATGCTCGTCTTCAGCGCCCACCTCATCTTGAAGAGTATGCGGTAGCACGCGGGTACGTTTCACCCTTACAATATGCACGGTAAAATGAAAATGGAAAAATCAGCAGACCTTCAGTCTTCGGGGACAAAGGAAAAGGAGGAAAAGAAAGGGTGGATCCGGAAACTTATCTCTACTAAGAGCATTATTATCGGAATATCTGTCATAGGGGTAATCGCGGTGTTCATATGGTCGTTAACGGTACCGGAGATGGAAAGGCCTCTGATACGCCCCATGCAGATACAGGTATTCTCAACGGGCTTATCGGTCCTCGCGGTCCTCGTTTATATTGCCCGAAAGGTCCTTGTGAAAGAGGATGAAAGACCTTCTGCCTTTTCCTTCAGCGACGGTTTTGCCATCTTCGTCCTCCTGGTCGGGGTCATATACTACCTTCTGACGCTCCCACTTGATGGGGGATTGATACCGTTCGCTATCACTCAAGCCCTTATGCTCGTCCTCAGCGCCCATCTCATTCTGAAGAGCCTGCGGTAGCACGCGGTTGCGTTTCACCCTTATAATATACGCCTCAGATCGCGGGGTGGAGCAGCCAGGAAGCTCGCCGGGCTCATAACCCGGAGGTCGCGGGTTCAAATCCCGCCCCCGCAATTTTTTGTTTATACGTCCCTCCAATCGTCCCCGTAATCTTCCGTATGGGTTTCACCTTCCCCTTCCACCTCCTCGCCCGGTAGGGGTTTGTTCAGCAGGTAAACCATAACGGAGGAAATTGCTATCAGCGAAATCATCATCCACAACGTACCCCATAGGCGGGGAGATCCCCCCACCCTCTCCGATAGCAGCCCGGCGTCGCTTAAGTAAGCGTTGGACAGGAACACGTCGGTGAACACATCGTACGGAGCGTACAACATCACGGAGAGGCCGAGGAAACGGAGGACGAGGTCGTTAATCTCCGATGGCAGAAATAGAGCCATACCGAGGAGGAGAGAGCCGACAATGAGACAGAAGAGTACCGTGAAGAGGGTATCTCCGAAGGCGAAGCCTATGAAGACGACGATGAGACCCAACACCCCCGCCACGAGACGGTCAAACTTCGTCCTGTCGGAGAGGACGAGTATAACGATCCCGCTCAGGAGGGAACCGAGGTATCCGGCGGTCCCTACGAGAAAGGCGTTCCCCCCTTCCGTAATCACGTGTCCGCCCTCCTGAGGTACGAGTACGAACTCCCTCACCCTGCCCCCCGTAGAGAGGGATGCGAGGAGGTGCCATAGCTCGTGGAAGAAGACGGCGAGCATCCTCACGGGGTAGAGTATCCCCGTGTTCCACAGAAAAACCGTTATGAGTAACAGGCTTACGTAAAAGAGCGCCCGTTTGCTCTTAGGCATTCAGGCTATCGGCTCCAGCTCCGCGAGAAAGTGACGGAGGAAAGGCGGTTCGTAAGTTATACGGTACCCTCTGAGTTTATCCCTGTCTCTGTAGATATCCTCAAGGACCTCAACCGTATAGTCAAGGTGACTCTGGAGGTACATCCTGCGTGGTATGGCAAATCTCACGAACTCGTAGCGGGCAGCATCCTTGAACATCAGGCTCCCTACCTCAACCGTCCTTATCCCTCCCCTGCGGTAAAGCTCCACAACGAGGGAGTGGGCAGGAAACTGCTCACGGGGGATATGGGACAGGGCATTACGTACCTCAACGTATACGGCATGTCCTCCCGGAGGCCACATAACGTCCCATCCCGTCTCCCTTATCCTCTCCGTAAGGTAGGCTACCTGTCCTGTCCTGTACTCAAGGTATCTCTCGTCAAGGGACTCCATAAGCCCGACGGCAAGGCTCTCCATGTCCCTCCCCGAAAGTCCCCCGTAATGTATAAAACCCTCCCAGAGTATTAGAAGCTCCTTTGCTCTTAGTCTCTTCTGCGGGTCTCTCAGAACCAGAAAACCTCCCATGTTGGAGAGTCCGTCCTTCTTTCCGCTCATGAACGCCCCGTCGCTGTGCTTGAAAGACTCAAGGACAATATCCTTAACGCTCCAGTTAGAGTACTTCGGGTTGCGCTTCTTCACGAGGTAGGAGTTCTCGGATATGCGGCAGGCGTCTATTATCAGAGGTACGCCGTACTTACGGGTTATCCCGTAGGCCTCCTTCAGGTTATCCAGATCTACGGGCTGGCCGCCACCCGTGTTGTTGGTCATCACCATAACGACGAGTTTTATCCCCCCCCGCTTCAGGAGATCTTCAAGCCGGTTCAGGTCTACGTTGCCCTTGAAAGGGTGGTCGCTGGATAGGTCCTGCGCCTCCGGTGTGGGAGCGTCGTATATCTTCGCCCCCACTGCCGTGAAGTTTCCCCTCGTGGTATCAAAGAGGGTGTTGGACACCACTCCTGCCCCCTCGTGGAGGTATAGGGATGCCAGCAACTTCTCGGCGGCACGACCCTGATGAACCGGTATGGGGTCCTCGTACCCCGTAAACTCCTCTATGGACCGCTTCAGGTGGAACCAGCTCCGCGGCCCCGCGTAAGACTCGTCGGCCTCCATCATGGCGGCCCACTGGCTCTGGGAGAGCGCCCCGGTACCGGAGTCCGTGAGAAAGTCTATGAAAACTTTTTCCGAAGGGATTTTAAACAGGTTGTATCTGGCTTCCACGAGTAGCCTCTCCCTCTCCTCTTTCGTAGGCAGGTCTATAGGCTCTACAACCTTAACTCTGAAGGGTTCAACGGGATAACGCATAGGCGGGATTTTACCCCCGAAATCGTCCGTGATACAGCCTTAAAATACCATCCTC
Organism: Caldifarciminota bacterium; assembly: GCA_015490465.1. Taxonomy (GTDB): domain Bacteria; phylum Hydrothermota; class Hydrothermia; order LBFQ01; family LBFQ01; genus JAADCS01. Next base: position 29,188 of record WFXS01000106.1, on the reverse strand, counting down.
TTACGGCGGCCGTAGCTCAGGTGGTTAGAGCACCAGACTGTGGCTCTGGGGGTCGCGGGTTCAAGTCCCGTCGGCCGCCCCTTTTTTTATATTGGGTAACATGTAACATCAACCCGAATTCCGACGTATAATAGAGGTGTCATGATGTGGTTGTTAAGTGCAGGGGGAACACTGTACGCGCCGCCCCCACCGAAGAAAAGCGCTGATGTTAAGGACGTCTGGGTATCCTCTACTCTCAGGGTAGAGCGAGTATCTGACCATGCACCCCGGATGTCCGGTGAGATCCACGGATACTCCGCCCGCCTTTACGGAACGTGGTCAGACCCGCAGATGGCCCCTTCGGCTTACATGCTTCTGGGAACCGGAGATATGTCCGACGTGAAGGCCGTAACCATGTACGTCAGGGGGAAGGGGAAGTACCGGGTACAGGTATTCCTGCAGAAAGGAGAAAGGCTCCACATGACTCAGACCGTCGTAGAGGCCACGGATTCGTGGTCCCCCATCTCCATAAGTACGGCTCACACTATTGAGGTAATAGGCGGCCTTATGGAACGTCCCGATGTTAAACTCCCCTTCAAGGTCGTAATCCTTCCCTATATGGACAAGGAGACCGGTGAAGTTTCACGCGCGTTTGATCTGTACGTCTCTCCCGTATCTGTGGTAAGGTAGGAGGTGGAAGATGTTGATACTGACCATACTCGGCGATGCCCCCTTCGGCGTAAACGTTAAGGTGAGCAACTGGGACATATCTACGGGCAAGGATCAGACTGAGGTGACCATGGCCAAGTCGTCTAACTGGGTCGTCTCCAGCTGGATAAATCAGGACGTCTCCGGATACTACACTGTCAACCAGCTCGCCGTCAGTTCTGACAACGGGTATACCTGGACGCAGGTCGGCTACTTCGCCCCATCGGATCCTGCCTCATGCTGGGTCGGGGACCCCTCCCTCGCGGCCGACCCCGGCGATCCCAATAAGTTCTACTGGGTAGGTATGGTGTGGTGTCAGGTGGGTTCCCAGACGAAAGGGGAGGTGTACTTCTGCAGCAATACCGGATCCCCCGATAACATCTCCAACTGGTCCTGCTCCATCCTCCCTCCAAACGACAGCTGGGCCCACTTCAAGGACAAACCGTGGATACTCGCCCGCGACAACGGTGGAACTACGGAGTTACTCGTCGTATTCACGGCCGACGGCTACGGGTCAACGTCCCTGAGTACCTACGAGATGATCAGCGTAAAGAGTACGGACGGTGGGGCCACGTGGCAGACGCCCGTGAGGGTGGATCCCGGGTACGCGAGTACGGTCGCCTTCACGTACTACGATGCGGCCAACAACCTCGTTCACATGGCCGACAACTGTCTGTACTGCTACAGTAGTCACGATGTGGTCATAGAGTACACTAAGTCTCCGGACTTCGGAAGTACCTGGAACTACGTAGCGGGCGTACTGGGAACGGTACCCACAGGTGGAGCTGCGACCTGTCCGAACTTCAACAGACCGGTCAAGATAGCCGGTACCGTAGCCGGTGTGGGGAACAAGGTTGCCATGGCGGCCGTGGTGGACGAAAGTGGGACCGGCGGGAACTCCTGCAGTATCACCATAGCATACTCTACGGACGGAGGTTCTACGTGGGCCGGTGTGTCCGATACTACCGCCCAGTACATCCTGCCCTTCGTTACTACCGACGGGTCCAACTCCATCTACGTGATGGCGCAGAGCAGGACGGGGAGCTCTGCCCCGTGGACGACGGTTATGTACTCCTCCAACGACTGGGGAAGCACCTGGGGCGGTGTTAGGGTCTCCGACCACGATTACACCATGAACGAGAACCCTGCCGGTCACGACTATAACACCATACTCTACCACTCCGGCGACCTATTCGCCATCTGGGGAGACGACTACTACAACGAGGACGCCGGGGCCATATACTTCGCCACGACGGCCGTTGCTACCGGTTACGCCGAGCTTCCCACCTTCAAGGAGAAGAAGGTGAAGGTCTATAAGGGCGCCGTTGACCTGCCCGCCGGATCCGACGTGTACACCTCCTCCGGGCGACTTCTTCTGAGATCCGCAGAGGGTAAGGTGTCGCTCTCTCCGGGAGTTTACTTCGTCAGGAACGGGTCCAGAGTCTGGAAGGTCGTGGTAAGGTAAAGGACCTCAGGGGGCGTGGGTTTCTTCCCCACCGCCCCCTTTTTTATTTCATGGTGCGAGGTGGTACACGAGAAGGACGGCGAGGATAAGGGCAATAACGTTCATTATCACGCCCACCCTCATCATGTCCCGCATACTTACGAGTTTGAAGGAGTACACCAACATGTTGGGAGGGGTCGCCACGGGGAGCATGAAGGCACCGGAGGCTGCTACCGCCACCACTGCGGCGAGGGCTTTGGCGTCCATGCCCACGGCTACGGCAAAGGAGTAGGCGAGAGGGATAAAGACTGCGGATATTGACGTATTGGACGCCAGTTCCGTCAGCGCGAGGGTAATGGTTGCCCAGAGACCCACGAACACGACGGGGGGAAGACCGGAGTACGCCTTCAGGGACTGGACTATGACCTCCGAAAGGCCACTCTTTACTATCATGTGGGAGAGGGCGAAACCTCCACCGAAGAGCAGGAGGGCATCCCATGGGACCCTTTCGGTGTCCTTCCAATCCACGAAGTTCCCGAGGAAAAGGAGTACAGTAGCCGCCATGGCCACGGTAGAGTCGTCCGCCCCTTTAAACGGCAGGAGGTCCGCCCATCCGGGGATTGAAAATACTCCCACGTCTATACCCGACCGCGTAAGCCAGAGGAGAACGGCCCCAAGGAATATCATCAGTACGTTCCTCCCCTTACGGGAGATACCCACGTCCTCAAACCGGACCCCCGTTTTCCTCCTCCCCAGACGGAACCACAGGATGCCAAGGGTCAGAAATATGCCTTCCAGGACCATGGAATAGGGAAGACCGAACCGCATCCACTCCAAGAAGGACACGTCAACCCCGTACTCCCTCATGACGCCCGCGTACATGATGTTAGGCGGTGTCCCTATAAGCGTGGCCACACCTCCTATGCTTGCCGAGTATGCCGCCCCGAAGGCAAGCGCTCTAGTAAGTTGACCGGCACCGAGCGATAAGATTAAAGGAACCATTATTAAGGTCGCGGACGTGTTGCTTATCCACATGGAGAGGAAGTAGGAGGCCAGGGAAACGCCTACGAACACCCCCACCTCCGATCTGCCGAAGACCCTCAGGAGTCTTCCCGAGAGGTAGCGGTGGAGGTCGTACTTCTCAAGGGCTATGGCGAGGATAAACCCTCCAAGGAAGAGGAATATGGGGGATTTGGCGTAGGTCGGTGCGATCTCCTTCGCGGGTGCTATGCCAAAGAGGGGGGCGATGACGAGGGGGATGAGGGCCGTAACGGCGAGGGGAATCACCTCACCGATCCACCACGCCCCCATCCAGAGTACCGTTCCGATCGTCGCCGCCACCTTCACGTCCACTGGCAGGAGAAGGGACAGAATAAAAAAAGCGGGTCCAAGTACTACGAGTACCCGGCGGTATAACATCTAAACCGTCTTCAAAACCTCAAGGAGGGCGTCTACGTCCCCTTTCGTATACCTATCCGTAAAGGCCACAAGCAGGTGGTTCTCACCGAGGGAAGGGACGGCAGGACCAAGGAGGAAACCCCTCTCTGCTGCCCTCTCTATCAGTTCCTTCGCCGGTACGGGGGCCTTGATCACCACCTCCCTGAAAGGTGTACCTGTGAACTCCAGACTGTAGCCTTCGGGCAGGTTCTCGGCGAAGTACCTCGTCTTGCTGTAAGTGGTCAGTGCGATCTTCCTCAACCCCTCTTTTCCGAGAAGGGCGGTATAAACCGCAACGGCCAGAGCCATGAGCTGGTTGTTGGTACATATGTTGGACGTGGCCTTCGCCCTCCTTATGTGCTGTTCACGGGCCTGTAAGGTCGTTACGAACCCCCGACGCCCGTCCACGTCCGTCGTCTCGGCCACTATCCTCCCCGGCATCTGCCTGATGTACCTCTTCCACGAGACCATTATACCCACGTACGGCCCTCCGAAACCGAGTGGGAGACCGAGGACCTGACCTTCGGCCGTGGCTATGTCCGCCCCCACCTCACCGGGAGGCACCGTCACCGTAGCGGCTACGGGGTCGTAATGTACCACGAGCAAAACGCCCCTTTCCCTTACGGCGCTACTTATCGCCCGGAGGTTCTCAAGAATACCGAAGTAGTTGGGTGACTGTACGACGACCGCCGCCGTCCCGTCGTCTATAAGCGATAGGAGTTCGGGTAGGTCGGCCTCACCGGAGGCCGTATAGGAGTACTCCTGTACTTCGGCAAAATCGGGAAGGTACGTGTCTATCACCCTGCGGTATAGGGGATTGAGGGACTTCGGAAGGAGTACCCTGTACTTTTTCTTTAAACGGAAAGCCATCAGTATGGCCTCGGCCAGGGCAGTTGCGCCGTCGTACATGGACGAGTTGGCCACCTCCATCGCTGCTATCTCGGCCATGAGGCTCTGGAACTCGTACATGGCCTGAAGCGTCCCCTGAGAGACCTCCGGCTGGTAGGGTGTGTAGGCCGTGTAGAACTCCGACCTCAGGAGAACGTGGTTCACCACGGAGGGGGTATGGACGTCGTACGCCCCACCCCCGGCGAAGATGCGAAGGTTGTAAGCGTTGGAGGATGCGATCTCCTCTATACGGCGGGCCAGCTCGCTCTCCGAGAGGGCGGGTATATCGGGAACGTCCGTAAAGGGAACGTCGCCCACAGCCTCCCTCATGAGGGCCTCCTGAGATGGGAGGCCCAGGGCCTTAAGCATCTCCTCCCTGTCCCCGTCGCTCAGGGAAAGGTACCTCATCCCTCCGCCTCTATGAGCTTTCTGTACTCTTCGGGCGAAAGGAGCTCCTTAAGCTCATCCGGGTTCTCAAGTTTTATCCTGAACATCCAGCCCTCACCGTAGGGGTCCTGGTTCAGGAGTTCGGGCTTTTCGGAAAGTTTTTCGTTTATCTCAACAACTTCACCACTGACGGGGGCGTAGACGTCGGCGGCAGTCTTAACGGCCTCCACCGTAGCGACGGCTTCCATCTGCTTAACCTTACGGCCGACCTCGGGCAGTTCTACGTAGATTATGTCCCCCAGCTGGTCCTGAGCGTAGTCGGTTATACCAACCGTGGCCACGTCTCCATCAACCTTAACCCACTCGTGTTCCTTCGTGTACAGGAGGTTCTCCGGAACTTTCATAGAGGGTATTTTACGGTTGCATCCACGCCCATACCTTACGCAAAGCGCTTACCTTTACCGTCCTTCCCTCCGATAGCTTTCATCACGCCGCAGGATAATGGGCGTAGATCAGGTTGTTTCGCGTTTCCACGCGAGGGCTTTCAGGAGTTCTTCAAGGGGCAACACGTTTATGACGTCCCCCTTCTCCAGCCACCCCCGGCGGGCGGTGCCGACGGCCAATCTCATCTGCCAGAGCTGGCCTATCTGGTGGGTGTCCGTTCCGAGGGTTATCTTTACGCCGTTCTCCTTCGCCAGGCGGGCGTTGACGTCGTTGAGGTCCAGTCTCTCGTAGTATCCGTTTATCTCAAGGAAGGTACCCGTCTCCCTCGCCTTTTTGACCACCTCCTCCATATCCACCCTGTACCCCTCCCTCTTGCCTATGAGTCTACCCGTGGGGTGAGCTATGGCATGGACGAAGGGGTTCTCCATCGCCTTGACTATCCTCTCCGTTACGTCCTCGTCCTTCCTCCACGTATGGACGGCGGCTATTACGAAGTCCAACTCCGCCAAAACCTCGTCCGGGTAGTCAAGGGAGCCGTCCTGAAGTACGTCCACCTCCGCCCCCTTCAGGAGTCTGATCCCCTTGAGGGAGGCGTTTATACGGTCTATCTCCCTGTTCTTAGCACGCAGGGTGTCTATGTCTAAACCACCGGCGTACTTCACGCTCTGGGAGTGGTCGCATACGGCCACGTACTCGTACCCCATCTTCAGGGCGGCGAGGGCTATCTCCTCAAGCGTGGCCGTGCCATCGGAGTAGTGGCTGTGGACGTGGAGGTCCCCCTTTATGTCGCCGTAATCCACGAGGTCCGGGAGTTTCCCCTCCATCGCCGCCTCTATCTCCCCCCTGTCCTCCCGCAGCTCCGGGGGTATCCAGAGCATGCCGACGGCCGCATAGACCTCCTCCTCAGTCCTGCCCGCCACCTTCTCGTTTCCTTTGAAGACTCCGTACTCGGATATTTTCAACCCCTTAGCCCTCGCTATGGTGCGCAGGTGGATGTTGTGCTGTTTGCTCCCCGTGAAGTACTGGAGGGCAGCCCCGTAAGACTGGGGGGGTATGACCCGCAGGTCCACCTGATACTTCCCGAATACGGCCGACCCCTTGGTGTCCCCGGCGGCCAGGACCTGAACGACCTCCGGCAGGTTTACGAACTCGTTTATTATCTTACGGCCGTCCTTTGGATCGGCGGATACGAGGATGTCTATATCCCCAACGGTCTCCTTCATCCTGCGGAAGGAACCGGCCGGGTGTATCTCAAGGACCTCCGGTATCTTCCCAAGTTCCCCCACTATGTTCTGGACGATGGGATAGGCGAGGCCGAGGGGGATCCGCCCGGCCATCCTTTCGTAAAGTTGCAAAGCACGTTTAATGTTCTCAACCTTCTTCGGCCCAAAGCCGGGAAGTCTCGCCAGTGAACCGTCCTCCAACACCCTGCGGAAGTCCTCCTTTGTCCTCACACCGAGTTTTTCGTAAGCCACCTTGAGTGTCCTTGGGCCTATGCCGGGGACGGAGAGCAGGTCTATCAGATCCTTCGGCACCTGGGCCATCACCTCCTCGTACTTGCTCATGCGACCGGTTTCAAGGTACTCGGCTATCTTCTTCGCTATCCTCTCCCCTACACCGGGAAGGTCCATAAGCCCATCAATTCCCCTCCTGCGGTAAAGCTCCTCTATGTCTTCGGGGTAGTTCTCTATCACACGGGCGGCCCTCCTGTAGGCCCTGACCTTGTAGGGGATCTCACCGAGGAACTCAAGGGCATCCGCCAGACGGTCCAGAATTTCCGCGATCTCCTCGTTCTTCCTCATAACGAATTCTACCCCCGCAGGACGGTTCGGTGAACGTGGCCACCTTAAAATTCCTTAATGCTTCCGGAGATAGAACTTGACAGGACGGAAGAGCTTCTTCCCATCTTTGCTCTGGGTACCTGGGCCATACGGGACCCCAGGGCCATGGAGAGGACGATCCGCAGGGCCATAGACGAAGGCCTCTGGCATATAGACACGGCAGAGATGTACGAGGGTGCAGAGGAAATCGTCGGGAGGGCGATAAGGGGGAGAAGGGACGAGGTGTTCATAACGACTAAGGTGATGCCTCACAACGCCTCGTTCCGTGGGACCATAGCCGCCTTAGAGAGGAGCCTTAAGAAGCTGAAGACCGATTACGTTGACCTCTACCTCCTCCACTGGTACGACGGCTCCCACCCCCTTGGCGAGACCATGGAGGCCTTCGCCTACCTGATAGAGCAGGGTAAGGTAGCCTACGCCGGCGTGAGCAACTTTTCGGTTAAGGAGATGGAGGAGGCCCTGAGGTACCTGAAGATAGTGAACAATCAGGTGGAGTACAACCTTGACAACTTTCGGGAGGTTGAGGAGGAACTTCTTCCCTTTGCGGAGGAAAACGGTATAACCCTGAGCGGGTACCTGCCCCTGTGGAGAGGTGCGTGGCCTACGGGGGAGAGGATGGAGGTACTCAAGTCCGTGGCCCGTAAGTACGGCATGACCGTTCCCCAGGTGGTCCTGAACTTCCTCACGAGGCACCGGAAGATAATCGTCATATTCAAAACCGAAAACGAGGATCACCTTATGGAGAACCTTAAGTCCGTGGAGTTTGAGGTGGAACCTGAGGATTACAGGAGGATAGAGGAGGCCTTCGGGCGAGGGTGATCACTCCTCAAGGAGGGAGGCGAAGGTACGGGCCCACCTCTCCGGTGTGGCTAAACTTTCAACCTTTCCACGACCGAACCGCACTACGTCGTTTCTGACCGATGGATCTTTCATCCTCTCAACTATCCGGGCTATACTCCCTACGTCTCCCACGGGGAAGATAGCCCATTCGGGAAGGAAATCCTTTGCCCCCACCCCTTCGGATACGGCCACGGCCAGGGAGGACATAAGCGCTTCCACGACGACGAATCCGAAAACTTCCCACTCCGAGGGCAGAAGGAGGAGATCGTACCTCCGGTACATAAGGGGCATCTTACCGTAATCCGCCTTTCCCAGAAATCTGACCCTATCCGTTATACCCATTTCTCCGGCCATCCTCTCCAGATCCTCCCTCAGGGGGCCCTCGCCGACGACGTCAAGGGTGACGCTGGACACCGTGGATACGGCCTCAAGGAGGTCGGGAACCCTCTTTACCTTTATGAGCCTTCCCACAAATACTGCGGATAGGCATTCTCCCCTGTGTACCTTATCGTACCTGAACCGTTCAACGTCAAACGTCGTATACGCGACTTCCACTCTTCTCGCTCCGAGCCTGCGGGCATGCTCCGCCGCCGTACCCGTTGCAGCCACCACGGCGTAGGCGTTTGAGAAGAGCAGGAAACGTACAAGCGCCCTGTAAGGCACACCCCACCATCCGCCGAAGGAAAGGGAGGGGGCCCCCGTCCACAGTATGTACGGTACCCCATGGGAAAGGGTTTTAAGACTCAGAAAGAGTTCCACAGGCGTAAGCCCCCCACTTATTACCACCTTTCGGAAACGGGATAGATCCGGCAGGTGTCTGGGAAGGAAGGCGTAGGCCTCGTCGGAACCGAACCCCACGGACGTCTTTATGCGGAGTGAGTCTAAGACCTCGTACCTGAAGTTCGCCCGCTCCAGATCCCTCTCCCAGCCCTTCCTCTTCGGGACGGAGGAGGCGTAAAAGAAGAAGGTTATTCTGCCTTCTAACTCCCCGTTCAGGTAGTTGAACAGGTCAACCTTGTGCGGTGTGGGGAAGTTGGTGAAGAAGGCGTATTCCCTCACTTACCCTGCTGGGGGGCGGGAGCGGGTGAAGGCTGTACGGGTGTAGCCGGGGCCACGGCACCGCCCTGAGGAGCCTGAGGGGGGGCCTGCCTCTGGAGCTCCTGAAGCACCTTGTAAACCGTCCCCTTCCCCGCCTCTTTGGCCACCACGGACGTGGTGGCGGTCCTGGCACCGGACATCATGGAGAGTATGAAGGCCAGAATACCGAAGGCCGCACCGAGTCCAATCGTCAGGTTCGTGAAGAAGGTGGGAGCCGTCTTTACACCTATAACGTTTTCAACACCACCGCCGAAGGCTATACCGAGTCCTCCCCCCGTACGGGGTTCCTGCAACAACACCACCACTATCATCACGAGGACTATCAACAGGTACAAAATTAGAAGGGCCACGTACATGGACGGCTATTCTAAGGGAGAACTTTTCAGGCGGTTGACCCCACCCTTACCTTCCGGAAGGCCGCAGGTGAGGCCCCGTGGCCTGTGTCCATAGACTGGCCCGGCTCCCCCTTGCCGCAGTGGGGAAGACCCCAGAGCTTCCACTCGTCCTTTCCGGCGAGGGCGTACATGCTCCCCCAGAACTCCGGCGTTATCCCGTAGTAGATGACGTTCCTTAGAGGCTCGGCCAGTTTCCCGTTCCTTATGCGGTAGGCAACCTCCGTTGAGAACTGGAAGTTGAGCCTCCTCTGGTCTATGGACCAGGACTTGTTGAGGTCCATGTATACGCCGTCCTTTATCTCGGATAGGATATCGTCAAGGGTGCCTTCGCCGGGGAGGAGGTAGACGTTCGTCATACGTACCATGGGCATGCGGTTGAACCCGCTCGCCCTCGCCATACCTCCGCTGCGATTCAGACCTATAGCCCATGCGCTGTCCCGCGACGAGAGGTAGCCGACGAGGATACCCTCCCTTATGAGATCAACCCTCTGGGCCTCCACCCCCTCGTCGTCCCATCCGAAAGTTCCGAGACCCCGCTTCAGGGTGGCGTCCGCGACGATGTTCATCAGGGGGGAACCGTACCGTAGTTTTCCGAGGTTCTCTATGCGGGCGAAACTGGTGCCGGCGTAGCTGGCCTCGTAGCCTATAGCCCTGTCCAGCTCAAGGGGATGGCCGACGCTCTCGTGTATCTGTAGGATCATCTGATGGGTGCCGAGAACCAGAGTCGTCTCCATCTCCTCTTTAAGGGTGTCGGCCTTTGCGAACATTATGGCTTCTTCCCTTATCTGATCCGCGTACCTCAGGAAGTCCATCTCCTCTATGAACTCCCATCCGGCCTGAAGGTGGTTTCCGCCGTGGGGGGCAGGGTAGGAACGGTGGGCAAGTACACCGTCCACGAAGGCGTAGGCCGTGTACCCTCCTCCCGTCATGTATATCGTCTGCTTCAGGAAGGACCCTTCGCTGTTCACGAAGACCTTCTCTATCTTGCGGAAGTGCAGGCTTCCCGTTCTGAGTACGATCTTCGGATCCTTCGCCAGTATCTCGTCCACCTTCATGAGGAGGTCTATCTTCCGGTCAACGGGTACGGTGAAGGGATCAACCCCTACCTCCGTACGGTACTCCCCCTCGTGCCTCGGCTCCGACAGGAAGGGCTTCGTCTTACCGAGGGCTTTGTACGAAGCCTTTGCGTACGCCAGCGCCCTTTCGGAGGCCTTTACGACCTCGTCTATCAGTACGCGGTTAGTGGCGGCGAAACCTATGGAACCACCCACCACCGCGCGGACCCCTATACCTTCCTCAACGCTTTCCGATACGCTCTCCAGCCTTCCGTTCCTGACCGTTACGTCCTGTGAGGTTATCCTGACGAACCTCGCCTCGCCGTAGTCCGCCTCCTTTAGCTTTTCAAGGGCAACGTGAAGGTACTTCTCCATAGGGGGGATTCTATTGCGGAAAGGCTACCTGCTCATTATCTGTTCCAGAGGGGTGGGGGGATACACCTGTACATCCACCTCCGGAGGCACGTACCCCTTTGATTCCTCCAGATACGTCTGCAGGTCGTCCGCCATCTCCCTATCTACGGCCATGAAGGTGAGGAAGTTGCTTCCGGGATAGTAGACGTCCTCCACCTTCCAGGTTCCCACCACAAGCCACTCTCCGGGCAGTCCTCCGTACTTCACGTACCACCCCGGACGGAGTATAGCCGCCTCTATGCCGTACTTTTTAACGAGGTACCTCATGAAGTCCGTGTTGAACCTTCCCTCGTGAATGGCCTTCGCCACCTCGTAAGTTCCGAGACCCACGAAGTCAACGACCTTAGCGTCGGACAGGAAGGAGACGTAACCTATGTCGTCCATGGCTATACCCTTACCGTTGAAGTGCCTGCTTACGAAAACGGCCAGGTGGTAGTTCTTGAGGTGGGTTATACGTACGGCCGGAGTTATGTCCTTCAGGACGGTCAGGCCCCTGAGCAGGAGGGGAATGAGGAGGACGATCCAGCCCAGCGTGATGAAGGCCCTCCGTACGTTCGGAAAGCCCCTGGAGAGGAGAGGGTAAAAGGCCAGGGTCAGCGCTATCAGGTAGGCCTCGTACCGGAAGAACCATCCGAAACCTCCCCTGTGGAAGTGGGCGAGGAGTACGACGGCGAGCAGGAAGGAGAGGACGACGCCCTTTTCCCACTTTACGTTTCCGTTGTAAAGGCTCAGGAGTGTGAGAAGCAGACCGAGCTTGGCCACGAGAATGGAAAGGGAAAAGATCAGGGAGGGTACACCTTTGAGATAGTAACGGTCTATGAAGACTCCGGCATCAAGGAATACGGGCAGGTTCCGGGCGAGACCGAGGAGGAGTATGAGGGAAAAACCGAGGATGGCCAGACCGAGGATCCTGCGTAGGGTCTCTTCCTTCCAGACGGCGAAGGTGAGGTAAACGAAGGCGGCGATCAGGGCCGACTGCGCTGACAGGTGGGTGAGCTTCGGGGTGTAGTAAAACAGATCCATAAGACCTCCCCCTTTCGTCCCCTTGAGGTAGTAGGTGTTGGGCAGGAAGCCGTTACCGTTAGCCTTACTCCACAGGCCGAGCAGGACTACGGGTAAAAAGGAAACTATCGCGTAAGAGAGGGCCTCCTTCCATCTTCTGCTTATCAGAAAGAGCATGAAGACCCCTGCAATCAACGCCCAAGACTCCGGACGGACGACGGCCGCCACGGACGAAGATCCGTAGAGCAGGTAGTAAAGTCCCCTTTCTTTCCGACCCGAGAGGATCAGGGCCGCGGACCAGACGGTCAGGGCCATGGTCAGGATCTGGAGGAGGTGTTCCAGACCGGTGAAGGTCAGACCCCAGAAGGACGTCAGGAACAGGAGGGCGAGGAGGAAGACCGCAGATCTCCCCGTGGGGATCTTTTCGCGGTCGTAGATGTGAGCCAGAGCCAGAAGGGCGCCCACACCGGAGAGGAGGGCCAGTACAAAAGGTACCCATATCTTGAGTCCCACGAGCTTGAACCCACCGGATATGAGAAACGTCCACAGAGGGGAGGACGAGGCGTTGGAGAAGTAGTAACGGGTTATTCCGTACACGCCGTGGAGGGCGAAGTTCTTCGCTATGGCCATGTGGATGTAGGCGTCGTCTATGACGTACAGGTTTTTACCCTCCGTGATGCTCCAGAGCCTGAGGGCGTAGTAAATGGCCACGGACAGGTAAACCAACACCGCAACCGCAAGAGGCAGGAATCTCTTTGCCTTCAAGGTGTGATATTCTAAGGTGGGGAGGGTGAAGTTCGTATTCGGCCTTAAGATTCGCATATGTGGTTGTACGTGGTTCTGGTGATCGTAGGCTTGATGCTCTGGCTAAACAACCTCGGTTTTGAGGTTATAAACTTCGGCAGGGACTGGCCACTCCTTCTCGTTTTTGTGGGTATATGGGGTATCGTGGAGAACTACATGAGGCAGAAGAGAAGGGAAAAGGCGGTTAAAAGACCCTCCTCAGGTTCAGGTAAACTCCCCTCCCCGGAAGGGGCAGAGACTTCGGATTGAGGGTGCGGTACGCTACGGCGTTGTTAACGTTGGACATACCGCCATCCACCTCAGCTCCGAGTACCTTCCCCCGGATCCCGAAGTTCAGCAGGAAGAAGGATGGACGGGGAACCTCAACGACCGCCACGTCCTCAATCGCTGGCCTGTACTCTCCCTTTACGTAGGGCTTGAACCTGCCTTCGTACTCCCACGTTATCTTCAAAACCGATGGGATGATCCCCGACACGACCCTGTCTCCGGCCTTACCGTTCAGGTGGGTGTAGGAGAGACGCAGGGTATTCCGGAAGAGGTTCACGGAGAGGATCGTTTCCATGCCGAGGACTACCGTACGGCCGGGGACGTTGGTGTAGTAAAATATGGAATCACCCTCCGGTGTAAGGGTGTCGCTCCTCGTCAGGTCTACGTAATCGTTTATGGCAGTTGCAAAGGCCAGGGCCTCAAAACTCACCCTATCCCCCATCCACTTCAAACCGAAATCTCCGCTTATGCCCCTTTCGGGGTTGAGGTCGGGGTTGCCGAGTATAAAACCCCTCGGATGGGGTGAACGGGAGCTGCTCTCGGTCAGGGTCGGGAAGCGGTACGAGGTCTCAAGGTTGACCGAAAGGACAACATCCCTTAACGGGAACCTTCCCCCTACGTGGAAGGACGGGATTACCCTCCATCCCTTTACGTTACTCGCCGTGTAAAGGCCTACCCTTCCCCCACCGGAGAGTAGTACGTTCCCCACACGGTAGTCGCCAAAGAGGAAGAGGCCGGCATCGTGTACCGTAGCGCTGGCCATCTCGTCGTAGAGCCACCTGCCGTCCTCAAATACGGAGGAGGTCACCCCCATACGCCCGAAGTACGAAGCGCCCACATGCAGACCACCCCTATCAAACTGAAAACGCAGGGTCACGTCTCTGCCCCTCCTCAGGTTGTCCTTTACCTTACCCTCCTTAACCTTCCTGGCCAGAACCGTATAACCGTGATAACCAGCAGAGAGAAACCGGCTACCGAAAAGGAGGAAGACGTGATCCATATCCGGGTAGTACATGGTCCCCGTGTAGGCACGGTAGAAGTCCCGCGTTGAAAAGAGGGCAGCCTTCAGGCTCGTTCCCCATCTCCTGACCTCAAGAATAGTCCCGAACTTCCGGTTGGAGGAGGGGGCCTTTAGGGAGCCGGATCCCCAGAAACCGTTGGACCTGAGCGTATCCGGATAGGTGTAATCTCCGGATAGGGACGTGGCCACGCCCACGTACAGGGAATCAACCGGAGAGTGTCCGACGTACACGGACGCGTTGGGCTGGTTGCTCCTGAGGTGCAGGGAGAACTCGTCCGGATCCCCCACCCCCTTGAGGAGGTACATCACCGTTCCCCCCATGGCGTCCGATCCGAAGGGTACGCTCCCACCCTCGGCCACCTCAACCGCCCTTACCACACCCACGGGAGCAAAAAAGAGGGAGGGGCCAATTTCTCTCTCCGTACTCAGGCGTACAAAGTCCAGAACGACGAGGGTGCGGAAGAAGGCCAGACCCCTCACCGCAGGCACGGAAGCGGTCGGATCCTTGCCCACGAAGACCACGCCGGGGATATTTTCAAGGGCATCGTCCGGCCTCATGGTAAGGCCTGAGGGGTACAGTACTTCCTCCCTCCTTACCGCCCTTACGGGACGGGTTGAAACGTTCTCCCCAACGGTCTTCTCAACCACCACCTCCGGGAACATGTACTCCGAAGGCTCAAGTTCTAATGCTATCTTTGTCTTAGAGCAGGTTAGGACCAGGGACGTGTCCCTGTACCCGACGTGGTAAACGTGTACGGTATCACCCTCACTTACGTTCAGTATAACCCTACCCTCCTGATCGGTGTACGTGGATAGCCTCCCAACCTTTACGTAGGCGTTGGGTAAAGTCTGGATCTCCACCCTGCAGGTTCCTGCGAACAGAACAAGGAGCATGGTGAGGATTGTAAGGCGTGTACTCTTTAGAGGTCTTCGGGATAGATGTACGGTATACGCCACCCCTTAAGGTACATGAACAGCCTGACGAACGTAAGGAGGAGGTACAGAAAGATGAGGAGGGTCAGCGCCCTTATACGGTTCCTGTGACCGATGAAGGGAAATAGGAGGATAACGAACAGGGATACGAGGGTGAGGGGATTCCAGTACAGGCTCTCTAAGATATCCCCGTGGAGGAGAGCCATGATTGACCTGTAGGTACCGCATCCCCCGTCCGGTATTCCGGTAAGGCTCCTGTAGGGGCAGGCGTACACGTTTAAATCCTAAGCCCGAACGTTATCCCAGACCTACGAGAGCGAGGAGAATATGGTATATCGCCCTTGAAATGGGAAAGATGATCATACCGAGTACGTCAAACATGGGCAGGAGTATAGACAGGAGTATGAGACCGAGGAGAACGTACTGCAGTTTCCTCTCCAATTCGTAGTTCCAGTAGAGGGAGGGGTTGAACCCCTGTAGTACCCGCCACCCGTCAAGTGGTGGAAGCGGTATCATGTTGAAGACCGCCAGAATGACGTTGAGCCACACGAAGGTGTCCACGGCCGGAAGCGCCCACGGTGCGACGAAAACGGAGATCCGATATATTATGACCCCGAGGAGGGCGAGGAGGAGGTTGGAGATCGGCCCGGCAGCGGCCACTATCGCCATGTGTGCCGGAGGGTTACGGAAGCGGGAGGGATCCACCGGAACGGGCTTCGCCCATCCGAACCCCACCAGTATGAGGGCCATAAGTCCGAACCAGTCTATATGTACGAGAGGGTTAAGGGTCAGCCGGCCGGAGTACTTTGCGGTGGGATCACCCAACCGGTAGGCCGTCCACGCGTGGGCGAACTCGTGGAAGGTGAGGGCGAGGACCATGAAGGGAAGAACGATTATCCGGAGGGCGAGTACGTCCATCATGTCAGTACTTCAGGATGTACCTGTAAATCCTCTGCTCTATTAGTCCGAACAGGGAGTAGGCGAGCCAGTAGAGGACTATACCCGCGGGGAGGTTAAGGAATATGAAGACGAAAACGGCGGACATGAGGACGGAGGTCCTCTTCGTGTTGGGATCGGCGGTGGGCTGGAACCACGCGTGGGCCGCGCTCACCACACCCATTATTATGGGAAGGGCGTAGTAGGGGTCCTTCATGGAGAGGTCCTGGACCCAGAGGAAGGAGGACCCCTTCAACTCTATAGCGTTCTGCAGGACCTGATAGAGCGCCCAGAATACGGGCAGCATCAGAAGCATAGGAAGGCATCCACCGAGGGGGTTCACCCCGGCCTCCCGGTAGAGTTTCATCATCTCCCACTGGAGGCGTTCGGGGTCGTCCTTGTAGAGTTCCTGAATCTTCTTCAGTTTGGGCTGGAGTTTCTGCATACCCCTGGCCGAACGGTACATGTTGATGTAGAGAGGGGACATGAGGACCTTCAGGACGAGGGCGAGAACTATTATGGCGAGGCCGTAGTGTCCGGTGAACTTGTAGAAGAAGACGAGCGCCCAGTAAATGGGCCAGACCATCCACCGGATCCACCCACCCCCAAGATCAAAGGCCTCCTTGAGAGGGGGGTTAAACCCGGCCAGGACCTCCCTCTCGGTCGGACCGAAAAATACCCTGAACTTCTGAGGGTTGTCGGGGTAAAGCCTTAAGGTGATCCGATCACCGTCCTTAAAGGAAACCACCCTGCCCCTGAAACCCGTAACGGCCACCAGATAGTAACGGGACCGGGGGCCGAACCAGAGCATCGTATCTCCTCTGAACCTGAGGTTGGCGTCCCCGTACTTTATCTTCTTGAACTCCCCGTTTTTCGTCTTCACTAACAGGTCCTTGCGCTGGTACTGACCCTTCTCGGTTATGGGGGTGGTTATCTGGATGGGCTTGTTATCCTTTATCTCAAAGGTTATCCCGAAGTTGTCGCCGAAGGTGTAAGAGAACCAGTCCCCCTCAACCCTCTTTGCCCGTGCGTCCACCTCCACGTTACTCACCTTCCTGAGGGGCCTGATTATGTACCCCTTTGGCTCGGCCTTGTGCTTGTAGTCCCTGAGGGAGTAAACCGCCCCGTTGCCGACGTCAACGGTGTAGGCGTGGCCGTTGAGTCGTATCTCGGCCAGTTTCAGGGGTTTTATCTCCGGAACCTTCTTTTTAGCTTTGGCTGGCTTGGGTTTCTCAACTTTCTTAGTCTTAACTTCCTGTTTCTTCAGGGCTTCCCTCTTCGGCCTCACGAAAACGTAGTCCCACAGGAACATGAAACCCATGGCGAAGACGAAGAAGAGGAGAAGCCTCGTAGTCCTGTCGTTCATTTGAAGCGGGTATTATACCGCTGGACGGGTGAAACCGTCGCCTTTAGAATAGAGAGCGTGATAAGGCGTAAAAAAACGAGGGTCGTACGTATAGGCAACGTAAGGATAGGGGGAGATAACCCCATAGCCGTTCAGTCCATGACATCAACCGACACCAACGACGTTGAGGCCACCATCGGCCAGATTGAAAGGCTGGTGGATGCCGGTTGTGAGATCGTCCGGGTGGCCGTCCCATCGCGGAGGACCGTCCCGGCCTTCAAGAGGATAGTTGACCACTTCAAGGGAAAGGTTCCCATAGTGGCCGACGTCCACTTTGATTATAAGATAGCCCTGATGGCCGCCGATGCCGGGGCGGACAAGATACGGATAAACCCCGGCAATATCGGGGGGAAAGATAAGGTGAGGGAGGTCATCGCCGCCGCCAAGGCCAACAGGATACCCATCCGTATTGGGGTAAACGCCGGATCCCTTGAGATGGACCTCATAGACAAGTACGGTGGAGTGACGGTTGACGGGATAGTTGAGAGCGCCGTCCGCTGGGTCAGGTTCTTTGAAGATGAGGGGTTTGAGGACATAGTGGTATCCGCAAAGTCCGCCTACGTACCCCAGATGATAGAAGCATATCGGAGACTATCCGAACTTATAGACTACCCCCTCCACCTCGGCGTGACCGAAGCCGGAACACCGAAGACCGGGATAATAAAGTCCTCCGTGGGTATAGGTACGCTCCTTGCCGAAGGCATAGGGGACACCTTCCGGGTTTCCCTGACGGCGGATCCCGTTGAGGAGGTCAGGGTGGCCTGGGAGATCCTCAAGTCTCTACAGATCAGGAGCCGGGGGATAATGCTCATAGCCTGCCCGACGTGTGGCCGTACCAAGATAGACCTTATAGGCCTGGCGGAGAGGGTTGAGAGGGCCCTTGAAGGGGTGAAACTTCCGCTCAAGGTGGCGGTTATGGGGTGCGAGGTGAACGGGCCGGGTGAGGCGCGGGAGGCCGACATCGGCATAGCCGCCGGCAAAGGGTCCGGGTTCATATTCGTTAAGGGGAAGCCGATAAAGAGGGTAAAGGAGGAGGACCTGTTGGACGCCCTGATTGAGGAGATTGAGAACAGGTGGGGTGTGAAACTGGAAGTGGCCGCCTGAACGAAGGAGCATCAAACGGGCCACCGTACAATACCGGGTGTTCCTCCTGAAGGTCGTTTTTCTTTCTATAAAACACCACCTCCTGCGCTTTCTCCTCGCAATTATCGGCCTCGCGATCTCCATCACGTCGCTCGTCTACCTCATGTCCTTCGGCGAGGGAGCAAGGAGCCTCATACAGAAGAACGTTCGGGCATTCAACCTCCAGATCCTCGTACTCCCACCGGGACAGGCCCTCTCCGCCCAGCCAATACTTCCGAGGCAACTCGCCGACTCCGTACGCGCCCTCGGGGTCGGGAAGGTTTACGCCGTCCTACGACTTCCCTACACGGGCGGGTTTCCACCAAAGGCCGTCGGGGTAGTCTTCGGGAAGGATTTCTCCTCCTCAATGCACTTTCTGGCCGATTACTCCATAGGGAAGGGGAGAGATCTTACGGATAGCACCCGGAGGGAGGCCGTCGTGGGGAGCGTCATGGCGAGGACCGCCGGGTGGAAGATAGGGGACACGGTCTTTATAGGGACGGGGAAGTACGTGATCGTGGGAATAGCGAAGGCAGGGTCTCCCATAGTTGACAACGCCATAATAGTGCCTCTCAACCTCCTCATGGAGGATATGGGGACGGAGAGGATACTTGCCGTCGCCGTGGCCCCACCCCCTGAGAGGTCAGAAGAGGTGGTGAAGCTCCTGAAGAAGAGTTTCCCCAACTACAGCGTGCAGACGTCGGAGGACCTGATGAGACTCGCCCGCTCCTTCGTCGCCATAGGGGACGCCATACGGTTCGGCCTCTCCTCAATAGCCCTGTTCGTGACGGCGGTCTTCCTTTTCGCCATAATGGCCATAACCGTTCAGGAGAGGAGATGGGAGTTCTCCGTACTCAGGGCGTTGGGGGCGACCAGGTGGTTCATCTTCCGCCTCGTTGTAGTTCAGGCCGTAGCCGTAAGCCTCATCGGATGGGCTTTTGGGGTCCTCCTCGGGTGGGGACTCGTTGAGGTGTCCGGGAAGGTTATGGTTCGGGTGTTCGGTCTTGATCTGCTTGAAATGTCCGCGGGTATCCTCCTCTTATCCCTGTCCGTCGCCATCGTCGTGGGATTCGTCGGGAGCGTACTTCCAGCCGTATCCGCCATGAGGATCAACGTAAGGGAGGGTCTGGGGAGATGAAGGTGCTAAAGGCCGAAGGTTTAAAGAAAGTCTACGGGAAGAAGGTTAAGACGGTGGCCGTTGATGGTTTCTCCTACGAGTTTATGCCGGGGAAGTCTTACGCCGTCGTCGGCCCCTCCGGTAGCGGCAAAACTACCCTCCTGTACCTGCTCGCTGGCATAGAGGTCCCCGATGTGGGCAGGGTAATTTACGGAGATATCGCCCTCTTCTCCATGGGGGACGACGGGAGGGCCAGGTTCCGGGCGGATCACTTCGCCTTCGTATTCCAGCAGTTCTACCTCATCCCGTACCTCAGCGCCCTTGACAACGTCTCCATGGGCCTGTACCTGAAGACGGGGAAGACGGATCCGAAGCGGGCGAGGGAGATCCTCAAAACCCTCGGCATAACCGATCCCTCCAAGAAGCCCTACGAGTACTCCGGGGGTGAACAGCAGAGGATAGCCATAGCCCGCGCCCTCATAACCGACCCCGAAGTCATATTCGCGGACGAACCTACCGGGAACCTTGACAGTAAGAATTCGGCCACGATCTTTAAGGTACTCACAGGTATAGCCGTAGAAGGGAGGACGGTGATAGTGGCCACGCACGACCTTGACCTCGCCTCCACGTGCGACGTCGTACTCCATCTGAAGGACGGCAGGCTGGTAAACACCTGATGTTGAACACCCTGTTGCCGGGGGGGTATCTTCCGGAGTAAAATACACGGAAGATCGTCTACGATGAGGTACAGCATAGTAATGTTCCTTACGGATCTCGTGGCAGTAATCCTCTCCTCCTCGGCGGCTTTTTTTATAAAGTTCTCCGGCAGGTACGCTCAGGAGTTCCCGAACAGGTGGCGCGAGTTCCTGGTCATAGTGGTAATTCTCATAGCAGCCTTCGCCTTCAAGAGGTTGTACTCTCAGAGGCGGCTATTCTACGAGGAGACCCGCGAGATAGTGGAGGCCCTCTTTCTGACCCTGATACTGGTCTTCGGTTTCTTCGCCATGACCCGTACGGATCCCGATTACTCCCGCCTCTTCATAGGTCTGAGCATAGCCTTCGCTTTCGTGCTGGTGCCTTCCCTGCGGTGGCTCTCCAAACGTATCTTTAACGGTTACCTGAAGGAGGATATAATAATCGTTGAGGGGCCGGAGTGCGAGAAGGTGAAGAACTTCTTTGAGAAGGAGTGGTACCTCGCCTACAGACCCGTGGCCATAGTAAAGCTGGAGGAGGTGAAGGACTGGATAGGGAAGGTTCGCAACGTCGTCCTCACCCGTATTCCCTTCCTCCACGAGTTTTACGACGAACTGGCCCATTTCTCCCTTCACTTTGACAAGGTCTTCTACGTTCCGGAGATCTCCGGCATACCTCTGGCGAACCAGATACTCCACTTCTCCATAACCCAGAACCTCCCCGTGTTTGAAACCTTCTCCCAGAGGAGATCCCTGCTCTGGGGAACGATAAAGCGCACGTTTGACATACTCTTCTCCCTCGCCGTCCTGATCCTGCTCGCTCCGCTGTTCCTGATAATAGCCATCCTCATAAAGCTGGACTCAGAGGGCCCCGTAATATTCAAACAGGTACGGGTGGGTAAAAACGGGAAACTCTTCACCTCCTACAAGTTCCGGACGATGTACGTGGATGCCGAGGAGAGGTTGAAGGAGATACTGGAGAACGACCCCGAAGCCCGAAGGGAGTGGGAGACGTACTGGAAACTCAAGAACGACCCCCGCGTTACGAGGGTGGGGAAGTGGCTCCGGAAGACCTCTATGGACGAACTGCCCCAGTTCTTTAACGTCCTTAAAGGGGACATGAGCGTAGTAGGACCCCGCCCCTACATACCGGACGAATTGAAGCATATACAGGAGTACGCCAGGATAATCCTCAGCGTTCGCCCCGGCATAACGGGTCTGTGGCAGGTGAGCGGCAGGAACGAGGTGGGCTACAAGGTTAGGATGCTCCTTGACACCCTCTACGTGGTCAACTGGTCCTTCTGGCTGGACATGATCATAATTTTCAAAACCGTGTTGGTGATCCTCAAAGGGAAGGGTTATTAATCCCGTCTATCTGCAAACCGTTCGCAACTGGAAAACCGTTTTCCAGAAAAAGATGGCGGGTCTCCTCGTCTACCTATATAAAATATCGGTGTCATGAAAGGAAAACCCAAGATCCTCATTCTCGGGGGTGGGAGCGGCGGTCTGGTCGCGGCCAACAAACTGGCCAAGATCTTTAAGCATGGAGAAGAGGCCGATATAACCCTGATAGATAAGAACCCCTACCACGAGTTTATGCCCAGCTATCCGTGGGTGGGGTTGAACTTCAAGGAGCCGGACGACATACGCCGTCCCCTGAAGCTCCTTGAGAAGAAGGGTGTGAGGTTCGTGAACGACGAGATAACCCAGATACTCCCCTCCAAGAAGAAGGTGAAGACCAAGAACGGAGAGTACGATTACGACTTCCTCATCGTCTCCCTCGGCGTGGTGCTTGATCCCGATGCCCTTCCCGGCTACGAGGACGCTTACCATACGTGGTCCCTACAGGGAGCTTTGCGCTTCCGTGAGGCCATAAGGAACTTCAAGGGCGGCAACATAGTTATAGGCGTCTCGGGCATGTACTACCGCTGTCCCCCGGCACCTTACGAGATCGCTGGCCAGCTGGACTTTACCTTGAGGGCGAGGGGACTGAGAGATAAGACGAACATAACCGTCTTCAACGTAACCCCCGGACCCCTCTCCAACATGGGACCCGCCATAATGGGCGTCATACAGGAGATTCTGGACAACAAAGGTGTGGAGTTCGTAGGTAACTTTGAAGTGGTGCGCGTGGATAAGGATTCCAAAAAGGTCGTGGCGAAGGATGGGCGCGAGCTCCCTTACGACCTTCTCCTTCTGGTACCTCCCAACAAACCCAACCCGGTGGTATTTAACAGCGAACTTACGGGACCCGAGGGACTCCCTATAGTAGACCCGGAGACCTTCCGATCCAAGAAGTTCCCCGAAGTGTTCCTTATCGGAGACGGGGCTAACGCCGCTCTTAACCTCCCTCCGGCGGGCGTGGTGGCCCACTTTCAGGCCGAGTTCGTCGCCAACGAGATAGCCGCAGACGTAAAGGGTGCCTACATAGCGGACTCCTTCAGCCCCGTTGCCATGTGTATCATGGACTTCGGTGACGACGCCGTTCTGCCCATGTGCGAGTTCTCACAGTTTTACAGGGACGTTTCCGGTCCGCCGAACTGCGGAGTTCTCGGCCGCGGTAAGGAGATAAGGCTGGTGAAGATGGCCTTTGAGGCGATGTGGTTCGGTTTCTATCTTACAAGGTAAGGAGGTGAAAGATGGCAACTATGAGCAAAGATGAAAGGGTGCAGGAGAGCATAGAGAAACTTCTGGAACTTCTCCAGAAGGCGAACGAGGCGGGTTTAATTGACCTTGCAGAGGATATCGTGGATCTGGTTCCGGATTCCCTTTCCTACATGACGGACCCCCGTATCCTTACCATAGGGGCGAACATATCCTTCTTACTCCACGTCCTTGAAATGCTTAACCCCACGATGATCACGGTTATGTTCAACAACTTCGCCAAAGCCCTGAACGAGGAGATGACACCGGAGACCTTCCAGAACCCGCCCAAAGTGGGACTTATGGGCCTCATGAGGATGCTCGGCGATCCCGACGTCCAGAGGGCGCTGGGCTTCATATTCCTCTTCCTCAAGGCCTTCGGTAAGTCCATAGCCTACACGTCCGAGGACGTGGGCAAGATGATGCCACAGATGGAAAAGCAGCTCCAGATGATCCGCGAAAAGAGGAAGAAACTCGGCATATCCTGAACGTAAAGACGAGGGGGGCGCATGCCCCCCGTTTTATTGTAACGGCCTCCAAAGATCTGGAGGGTGATGCGATATACTCCGCGATCCAGCGGAAAATTGTATTGGCGTAAACGGGGAATCTCATTTTAGGGTCTTCTCCGATGGAGGGTACTACCCCCTCGCTATGGAAAGTATAACCAGAACTGCGCCAACGGCCATGGCGAGGGCGCCGGAGAACCTCTCCGCCCATCTCCCTTCCCGAAAGACCAACAATCCGACGATAGAGGACAGGAGGATGCTCGTCCTCTTTATGGCTATGACGTGGGGGACGGGGGCGAGGGTTATGGCGAACATCTGAAGTACGGCTCCTATACCGTCCGCCACCCCCATCGCTATGGGGAACCTCCACCTTACGGGTCCCGAACCGCTTCGGAGAGCCACGGGCATAACGAAGGAGATAACGCCCACGTTCATGAGGGCGACCCATACGAAGGGATCGCTCAACCCCACACCTATCCTGTCAAGGTTGGCCGTTATACTCCATATGAAGGCAACCGTCAGCATGTACCTCGGACCCGGTTCCTTCAAGAGGGCGAGGATGGGAACGAAGGGTCCCCGTCGGACGTCCCTTAAGTTAAGGAGATAGGAGCCGACGGTTATGAGGACTATGCCCAATATACCCGTAAGGTCCACCTTCTGACCGAGGATAAGGCGGGAGGTGAAAAGGAGGAAGACGGGCGAGAAACTGAGCATAGGGACCGTCACCGAAAGGGGAGAAAGGGAGATCGCCCTGAGGTAGAGGTAAAAGGCCAGAGCGTTCAGGAGGGCGTTAACCATCAGGACGGTTATCAGGGACCAGAAGGATACGATCCGGAAGTTGTACAGGGCGAAAGGCAGGACGAACACGAGGGCCACGACCTTGTACAGAAAGAGCAGGCGAGCCGCAGGAATCTCCCGTGTTGCCACTTTGCCGAAAGCGTCCTTAACGCTCTCAAGGGCAGCTACACCGAAAGAGAGGATAATTCCCGGAATGGCCGATTCTAAGCCGGAAGCGTCTCCCCACCTCCATCCGGTACGGGTATAGAATACCCGCGATGTTCTCCGGTATAGTGGAGGGGAAGGCACGGGTAGTAGAGGTAAAAGATACCCACAGGGGCAGGAGGGCGGTTTGGGAGTTTGAGGGGGATATAAACTTCAGGAAAGGACAGTCTATATCCCTTGATGGGGCGTGTCTGACCGTTGAGGAGTACGAGGGAAACAGGGCTACCTTCTTCCTTTCGGACGAGACCCTGAGGAGGACCAAGTTCGGAGAGGTCCTTCAACCGGGGTACGTCAGCAACTACGAGAGGTCCCTGAGGGTGGGGGATCGTCTGGACGGCCACATAGTGTTGGGACATGTGGACGGTGTTGCCCGTCTCGCGGAGGTTATAGACTACGGTGAGGACGGTCTGGAGTGGGTCGTGGAGGTTCCCGAAGGACTTGAGAGGTACGTGGCGCCGAAGGGTTCGGTGGCCCTTGACGGGACGAGCCTTACGGTGAACTCCGTGAACGGCAACCGTTTCCGCATCAGACTGATACCCCACACCCTCCACGTGACTGCCCTCGGACTCCGCAGGGAAGGGGACCCCCTCAACTTTGAGGCCGACGTCGTAGCCCGCTACGTTGAGAGACTAATGGGATTCCTTAAGGATGAGTAAGATACCCCTGATTCTCGTATCCGCGGGGATACTCCTCTCCTTTTTCAACCTCCGTCTCGGTCCCGTAGTCTGGGCCTCCGCCCCAGTGGTCGTGTACGTCCTCGTTTCGGTGATCCACCGGAGACGTCTCGGATGGTGGTCCAGTGTGGGTATCCTGAGCGCCCTCATGGCCGTCCTTTCCTACTTCCTTAAAATCGTAGGGTAAGGTGGTAACGAAGGAAACCCTCGTAGATCTTTACCTCCTCGGAGTATCCGCGGTGCTTCCTGAAAACCTCGTAAGGAACACCGTGAGCATATTCGGCCCCTTCGTTAAGGTCGGTCGCTTCCGTTTCCGTGGAGGGGTTCACGTCCTCGGTAGCGGTAAGGCCTCCGTACGCATGGCCAACGAGGTTATGAGTATCCTCCGGGACAGGGTACTCGGGGGGGTGGTGATAGGTGTGAAAGGTGGAGCAAAGGGTAAAGGCAGTCGCATAGACTTTCGGTACGGGACCCATCCCCTGCCCTCAAGGGAAAACGTGGAGGCTACAGAAAAGTTAGTTGAGTACCTCAGATCCCTCGGACCGGACGACCGATTCATCTACCTGCTCTCCGGAGGAACCTCCGCCCTTCTGGAGAGACCTATACCTCCCATAACCCTTGAAGACCTCATAGCCACGACCGACCTCCTCCTCAAGTCGGGTATGGACATAAGGAAGATAAACGCCGTCAGGAAGCACATCTCCTCCGTAAAGGGTGGCAGACTCGCTACCCTGACCCGTGCCATAGGGTACGTCCTCGTCCTCTCAGACGTCGTGGGGGACGACCTCTCCTCCATAGGATCCGGGCCTTTTTATCCCGATCCGACGACCTACGGGGACGTTTACCGCATCCTGAAGTCCTACGGTGTGTGGGAGAAACTCCCCAGAAGCGTGAGGGAGGTGATAACGAAGGGGTTGGAGGGTGATGTGCCGGAGACCCTGAAGGAGATGCCCCGTCGCATACGCCACATCCTGATAGGGAACAACCGGACCGCCCTTCTGGCGATAAGGGACGGGGCCAGAAACCTCGGTATAAGGAGCCGCATAATAACGGACACGCTTCAGGGTGAGGCCCGAGAGGTGGCGCGGGTCCTCTACGCCATGGCCCGACACGTAGCCCTTTACAGGGAGCCATTCTCTCCACCCGTCCTCCTCGTATTCGGAGGTGAAACCACCGTAACCGTCAGGGGGAAGGGCAAAGGAGGGCGAAATCAGGAGCTGGTCCTGGCCTTCTTGAAGGAGATGGAGGAAGGCCTTAGAATAATATTCTTGAGTGCCGGAACGGACGGAATAGACGGCCCCACGGACGTTGCGGGGGCCGCGGTGAGCGACGCCGACAGGGAGAGGGTTAAGAGGGAGAGGATAGACGTGAACCGTTTTCTGGAGGAGAACGACTCCTACAGCTTCCACAGGCTCATGGGGACCCACATCAGGACGGGTCCTACGGGTACGAACGTCGCGGACGTGGTTCTCGTTTACGTAGAAGGGAAGAAATGAGGTTTCTTACGGCTTTGAGACAGCCCACCATACGCAAACTGGAGATCCTCGGAGACGCCGATATAGTGGTGGGCATACCTACCTACATGAACGCCAACACGGTCAGAAAGGTCATAAAGACCGTGTGTCAGGGGCTGCATATGTACTTTCCGGGTAAGAAGGCCCTGATCTTCGTATCGGACGGAGGATCTACCGACGACACGCGGGAGGTGGCGCAGTCCGTGGACCTCTCCGACTACGATCACGAGAAGATCGTGGCCATATACAGGGGCCTGCCCGGAAAGGGATCGGCCCTGAGGGCGGTGTTTGAGGCCGCCAAGTTCTTAGATGCCGAAGCCGTCGCTCTGTTTGATGCCGACCTGAGATCCATAACGCCGGAGTGGGTGAGGAACATC
The DNA here is from genome assembly GCA_015490465.1 of Caldifarciminota bacterium. Lineage (GTDB taxonomy): Bacteria > Hydrothermota > Hydrothermia > LBFQ01 > LBFQ01 > JAADCS01. Next base: position 2,243 of record WFXS01000106.1, on the reverse strand, counting down.
CTGACGCCCGTATTTGAAGGGTACGAGTACGTCACCCCCTACTACAAGCGCTACAAGTACGATGGTACCATAACGAACACGATAGCCTACCCCCTGACCCGCGCCCTATTCGGAAAGGGGATAAGGCAGCCCATAGGGGGGGATTTCGGTGTAGGCTCGTCCCTCTTCAACCATTACGTAAATCAGGACGTCTGGGAAACGGACGTCGCCCGCTTCGGTATAGACATATGGATGACCGTGAACGCCATAACGGGAGGCTTCCGTATCGCTCAGGCCCGGCTCGGAGCCAAGGTACACGACGTGAAGGATCCCGCCAAACACCTCTCGGGGATGTTCAGGCAGGTCGTGGGAACCATATTCAACCTCCTTGACGAGTACGAAGGCTACTGGAAGAAGGTGAAAGGCTCTGAGGACGTCCCCGTACTCGGTGAATTTGCCGGGGAAGATCCTCCACCCTTTGATATAGACCTCCTCGCACTTATAGAGTACTTCAAGTTGGGATACGAGAACTTCGGAGCGCTCTGGCGGAACATCCTTGAACCCGAAGATTATCGGGTATACGAGGCCCTTTATTACGAGGAAAATCCTGATAAGTTCGTAATACCCAACGAAACCTGGGCGAGGACGGTCTACAGGTACGCCATAACCTTCCACAGTATGACCCGCCAGAGGTTCAAAGTCCTGAACACCCTTATACCCCTCTACAACCTGAACGTGGCCAACCTGTACAACCGCCTGAGGGATGCCGACACCGTTAAAGCCGAGGAGTTCTTTGATGAAATGGCTGCCACGTTTGAGGAGCTCAAGGAGTACTTCGTAAACCTCTGGGAGGGGATACGGTCGGAGAACGTGACGAGCTACTGAGGGATGGACGACAGGGGTTTTCTCTCCCTTTTCCTTGAGCTTCCCGAAAGCGTAAGGAGGAAAGCCCTCATCCACAAGAGTATGGGAAACGGGGACTTCTTCCGTCTGGCCACCCTCGGGGACGCCGTTCTGAACCTCTGGGTAGTCTCAAGGTTGTTCTCCGCGGGACTTGACGAGGAGGAGATAAGCACCCTCGCATCGGAATACAAGAGCAACTACGCCCTCTACCTGATCGTTAAGGCCCTCGGGATTGAGAACTACCTGATAGCAGAGGAGGGGGCAAGAAGCGAGTACTCCTACGCCAGCATGTTTGAGGCCATACTCGGTGTCCTCTACCTCCACTTTCCCCTTGAGAGGATATTCAGGGCCCTTGACCGTGAGGTCTGGCCCATAATGGAGAGGTTGCATCCGGAGTTCCGTAACTACTGGCAGACCTTATGGCGAGACAGGAAGGGCAGGTTGAGGGTCAGGTACTGGACCGTAAAGGGTGGATTTAAGGCCCGGATATACTCGGACGGCATCCTTATAGGCGAGGGTACGGGGAGGAGCAAGCGGGAGGCCCGGAACGAGGCAGCACGGTTGGCCCTTCACCCGTATAATGCAGGTACCATGGCAAAGAAAGTACTGCTTTTGACCGGAGATTTTGCGGAGGATTACGAGACGATGGTACCTTTCCAGATACTCCTGACGGTGGGAGTGAAGGTAGACGCCGTATGCCCCGATAAGAAGGCTGGAGAGAGGGTCATAACCGCCGTACACGACTTCACGGGTGAGCAGACCTACAGCGAGAAGCCCGGCCACTACTTCACCCTGAACAAGGACTTTGATAAGGTGAACCCCGAGGAGTACGACGGCCTCGTCATCGCTGGCGGAAGGGCCCCCGAGTACATCCGCCTGAACGCGCGCGTCAGGGAGATAGTTAAGCATTTCGTGGACGCCGGAAAGCCCATAGCCGCCATCTGTCACGGTCCCCTCGTTCTGGCCGCCGTTCCGGGCGCCCTCAAGGGTAAGAAGGCCACCTGTTATCCCGCCGTGTCCCCCGATATCGTGAACGCCGGTGCCGAGTACGTTGAGGTCCCCATGGACGGGGCGGTGGTGGACGGTAACCTCGTAACGGCTCCGGCCTGGCCCGCCCATCCGAAGTGGATGCGCGAGTTCATAAAACTCCTCGGAATTGAGATAACCGAAAAGTAAACCGCAGGGGGCCTTCCGGCCCCCTTCCCCTATCTTGGAAATCCTCAATCAACTTCCCTTTAAGAAGTACTCTGCCCTTAGCGATTTCCTCGCGTTTCTCGGCATATACGACGATACGGTCCGCAGGAGGGTCTGGAAGGACCTCATAATGCGACACGAGAGGGCAATAAGGGACGGGGTGGTGG
>WFXS01000105.1 GCA_015490465.1 Caldifarciminota bacterium | reverse complement strand
TAATGCCCTGAGGTAGGGGCGTTTTTCAATCCTCAAGTTGGGCTAATCAGTGTAAACCTATCAATTCTAAATCTTCAACGACCGGACCGCGAAAGTACTGTCACATTCCTTGACGAACAGAACCGCAGCAGGGATGAGCCTCCTCAACCGCCACTCCTCAGGATATCCCGCTCTATCTCGTCGGCTATGTCGTAGGGTGTTCTTTCCTGTTCAAGCCCCCTCTGAACCTTCTCCTTGAGATCGTGGCGTTCGTGTATCGCCCTGAGGAACCTCCGGGTCAGTATGTTTTCAACCTGATCCATCACTCTCCTCCGCCTTACCTCGTCCATGTGGGATAGTCTATACTCCCTGTGCTTTAGTATAGCATTCACCAGATCCCCTATGCCCTCGCCCCTCAGGGCTACGGTCTTTATGACGGGGGGCCTCCAGTCCTGTGGTGATAGGGAGATTATGGCTTCCAGTTCCCTTACGAAGCGGTCCACCCCCTCCCTGTCGGCCTTGTTTACGACGAACACGTGGGCTATCTCCATGAGACCGGCCTTCATAGCCTGAACGGCGTCCCCCGACTCCGGAACCAGCACCACGACCACGGTATCGGCCGTTCTGACGATATCTACCTCGGACTGTCCCACCCCTACCGTCTCTATCAGGATCATATCGTAGCCGAAGGCGTCAAGGAGGTCGGCGACGGCCCCCGTACTCTCGGCTATCCCTCCGAGGCTACCCCGCGAGGCCATGCTGCGGATGTATATGCCATTCTCCATCGCCTTCGTCATACGGAGACGGTCCCCGAGGACGGCCCCACCTGTAAAGGGTGAGGAGGGATCAACGGCTATTATCGCGGGCTTGAAGCCTGCCTCCTTCAGGGCGACGGATAGACGATCAACTAAGGTACTCTTGCCGGCTCCCGGTGGCCCGGTTATGCCTACCCTGTACGCCTTTCCGGTAAACCTGTATATCTCCCGAAAGATCTTATCCGTATACCAGTCGTTCTCTATGTAGGTTATGAGTCGGGCGAGCGCCCTGACGTCCCCCTCTCTAAAACGCCTTATCAGGTCTTCCAATTCCATCAGAGTACCACAAGGCGCCCTATAGGCCTTATCCCGCGCTTCCGGAAGGCGTTCCGGCTGTCAACGATTATAGAGGCCTCTTCGGCTATCAGGTTCCAGTCTATATCGTCGTGATCCGTCACTACCACCACAGTATCCGTCCACCTTAGGGCTTCCCGGAGTCTTTCGCTCTTCATCCCCATAAACTGAGGAACGTGGGGGTCGTGGTACCTGACCCTGGCCCCTTTAGAGCGGAGGATCTCAACTATGCGGTAGGCGGGACTCTCCCTCGTGTCGGATATGTTCTTCTTGTACGCTACCCCTACCAACAGGACCTTTTCGTCCTTTACATCCCTCCCTTCGCTCTTCAGGGCTTCCTCAAGGAGGGAGACGACGAAGGCGGGCATGCTCTTGTTCACCTTATCGGCGAGGGCTATGAACTCGGCGTCTATACCGAGCTTTCGCACCTTCCAGAGGAGGTAGAGGGGGTCTATGGGGATGCAGTGGCCACCCACACCCGGCCCCGGATAGAACTTCATGAAGCCGAAGGGCTTGGTTCCGGCTGCCTCTATCACCTCCCAGATATCCACGTTTAACCTGTGGGAGATTATGGCGAACTCGTTCACCAGGGCTATGTTCACGGCCCGGAAGGTGTTCTCAAGGAGCTTGGTCAACTCGGCCGCCCTCGCCGTGCTGACGGGTACTACCCTCTCAACGGCTATGGAGTAGAACCGTACCATCAGTTCCGTTGACAGTTTGTCTATCCCACCTACGACCTTTGGGGTGTTGTGGAACTTCCATACGGGATCACCGGGGTTTATCCTCTCCGGGGAATGGCCCATGAAGAAGTCCCTCCCCACCTTCAGACCCGTCTCCTCAAGGATCTCAGCCATCTCGTCCGTAGTGCCGGGGTAGGTGGTACTCTCAAGGGATATTAGCATACCGGGGTGGAGGTAATCCCTCACAGCCTCAACGGCCGCCCTCACATAGGAGAGGTCGGGATTCCCTTCGGCGTCAAGGGGGGTGGGGACGGTTATGATGACCACGTCGGCCCCCCTGTGGACGTTCCTATCCGTCGTGGCCGATAGTTTTCCGGACTCAACTAAGGGTTTCAGCTCTCCGGAAGGTATGTCCTCTATGTAACTCTCTCCGCGGTTAAGCATATCAACCTTCCGGCCGTCCACCTCAAGGACGGTGGTGTTGACACCCCTTTTTGCGAACTCCACGGCCACGGGGAGACCCACGTATCCCCCACCCACCACAACCAGATTTATAGCCCTATCCTCTATCTTTTTCAGGAGCCTTTTGAAGTGTTCCATATCAGGATAGCATTATGAGCATCGCCTTTATGGTGTGGAGGCGGTTTTCGGCCTGTTCAAACACGAGGGAACGGTCGCTCTCTATGACCTCGTCGGTTATCTCCTCTCCCCTGTGGGCAGGAAGGCAGTGCATGATCTTGGCGTGCTGGGGGGCAAACCGCAGAAGGTCGGAGTTCACCTGATAGGGAGCGAATATCTTCCTCCTCTCCTCCGCCTCGGCCTCCTGACCCATGGATGCCCAGACGTCCGTGTATATGAAGTCGGCGTGGGCGACGGCCTCCTTCGGATCGTGAACCACGTTGATACGGGCGCCGGTCTTCTTAGCCAGTTCAAGGGCCTTCTCAACTATCTCCTTCGGAGGCTCGTACCCTTCGGGCGTGGCTATGGTGAAGTCGGAACCGAGGAGGGCGGACATGAGCATAAGGGAGTTGGCGACGTTGTTCCCGTCCCCGATGAATACCAGATGGAAACCGAGGTCCCCGCTCTCCTCTATCATGGTCTGGAAGTCGGCGAGGGCCTGCATGGGATGTTCTAAGTCGGATAGGGCGTTTATGACGGAGAGTGAAGGGGCGTACTCCCGGAAGGTCTTAAAGACGTTGTGATCGTAGACGCGGGCGAAGACGCCGTCCACCCAGCGGGCGAGGTTCCGGACAACGTCCTTTACGGGTTCCCTTTTTCCGAGACCCACCTCCTGTGGGCCGAGGAAGAAGGTGTGACCGCCCAGCTCCCTTATCCCCACCTCAAAGGTCGCCCTCGTCCTCAGTGAGGGTTTCTCAAAGAGCATCACCCACGTCCTGCCCCGGAGGATATCGCTGGTGCGCACCCCCGCCTTACGCTCAAGTTTAAGATGCTGGGCGACCTGAAGGACCTCAAGGGTCTCGTCCCTGCTCAGGTCAAGCACGCTTATGTACTGCCTTCCTCTCATATTACTTACCCTTCTTCTTCTCAAGGTCCATGGCCTTCTTGAGGTCCCTTAACGCACTCCTCCTCTTACCCATCGCCTTGTAAATGGCTGCCCTTATGCGGTAGAGCGTCGGATCGTCCCCCTTGAGTTTTATGGCCTCGTTTATGTACTTCAGGGCCTGTTTGTAGTCCTTCTTCTCGTAGAGGACCTCGGCCAGGGCCTGGGGTATGCGGTAGTCGTCCTTCTTGAGGGCGTAGGCCTCCTTCAGGTACTTGACGGCGTTGTCGTAATCCTTTTTGGCGGCGTAGACGTTTCCAAGGTTAGCCAGGACCTCGTAGTCGTCCTTCTTTATCTCGTAGGCCTTCTGGAAGTACTTGATGGCCTCATCGTACTCTTTCTTCTCAAACTTCAGGACGGCGTACTCCTTGTAGATCTCCAGTTTAATCTGCTCGTCGGCCGCCGTGTCGCTCTCTACGGCCTTTATCACCTCCTTCAGGAGCTTCTCGGCCTCGTCCTTGTTGCCCTCGTAGGAGTAGAGGACGGCCAGCTGGAGCTTGGCACGGTAGTTGTTGGGATCCCTCTTCACGGCCTCCACGAGGTACTCCTTGGCCTTCTTCTCGTCTCCTTTAGCGTTGTACACCGTATGGATGAGGAGGTAGGTGTTGGCGTTGTTGGGATCAAGTTTCAGTGAGTACTCAAGATAGGTCAGGGCCTCGTCGTACTTCTTTCCGTTTATGAGTTTAACGGCGGCGTTGTTGAAAACCGCGGGAACGGCCCTGTAAGGCATAAGGGGCTGACCGGCTATGGCTACCGTCCCTTCAAACTTCTTCTCATCCATGTAGGTGGAGTCCAGAGCAAAGGCCTTTTTGAAGTCGTTGGCTGCAGAGATGTAATCGTACTTGCGGGTGTGAATGACACCCCGCCATATGTAGGCTTTGGGGTTAGCAGAGTCCTCGGCCACCCACTTGTTTGCGTTCTCCAGAGCCTTCTCAAGGTTGTCCTGCTGGATGTAGATCTTCGTGCTGGAGGCGTAAGGGGATTCAAGGGACGAACATCCCACAAATGCACTCAGAAGTACGAGTAAAATTCCCTTTCTCATAGGCGGGTATTATACTGGTGTACTCCCGTCCACCTCTAAGCCGGGGGAGAAATCAGCGTACGTATCTGGCCCGTATGCTCTGACCCTCGTACTCCACGACCTTCAGTCCCTTTATCCTCCGTATATCGTCTAAAACCTCCTGAGGGCTGGTGTCCGTAGAGATCTCAAAGAGGACGTACCTCCCGTAGTTCTCCCTCTCGTATATCCCCTTAACTCCCCGTACGCTCCTGTAAAGCGCCTCCTTCAGATCGTTGACCTTCGTGGGCCTTATACCCTCCACCTTGAGGTGAACCACGACCACTCCCTCCTTCCAGCGGGACAGGATGGCGTCGGTGAGGCGGTCTACGGCTTCGTCAACTGCAGCCCTCTTTGCCTCCGTTTCGTCAAAGGGGAGTTTCCTGTTCACGAAGACGCTCGCCAGAAGCTCACCCGTGGCCGTTTCAACCGCTTTAAGGCGCAGGTTCACCCTGTAAACTTTTTTACCCCTGTACCTACCCTCCTCCGTGTCCACATCGCCCACGACGTAGACTTCGGCTCCGTTCCTCATGGCGACCTTGCGGGCGAGTTTACGGTTCCCCTTCAGTGCAGCATCAAGGACGTCCCTTTCGGTATTTCTGGCCACCACCTCGTAGTCCACTACCGGGAACTTCATGGACAGGAGTTTCTCTTCAATCATGGAACGTACGTCGGGATCGTCAACGAGGACCATCATCCTCGGCCTACCCCTCCTCTCAATCAGTATCCCTATGGCCTGAAGGTCCCTCTTTATATCACCGAGCTTGACCTTCGCCCTTACCAGTACCCTGTAAAGTCCGTCCTCCACCTTCTCTCTCAGTACCCTGTACTCGCTGACGTACCCGTCGGCTCTGGAGTATATCCTGTCCTTCAGTACCTCGTAGTTCTCAACCACGGTTTCGGAAGATATGAAGGTGCCGACACCCTGCTCAACGGCCTTCCTGAGGGCGTCCTTTATGGCCCTATCGCGGGCCACGTCTTTCCTCTCCTCCTCGTAGGAGGCCACACCCTCAACCAACACCTCCTTTACCTGTGCGGTATCCCCTCCGGAGAGAACGAGCCACAACAACATAGACGTGATTTTAAAGGCGGATCAGTCGCCGCATATCTCCTCATCGCATATCCGGTAGGCCGGTACGCCGGTTATGTACTCACCGAGGATGAGCGTATGGACCTCGTAGGTCCCCTCGTAGGTCTCAACCGCCTCCATGTTGGCCATGTGCCTCATGGCGTGGTACTCCGTGGTTATACCGTTGGCTCCAAGGATACCTCTCGCCTTCTCCGCCATACGTTTCGCCGTACGTACGGCCTCCCTCTTGGCCAGAGAGACGTGGCGGAAGTTGGCCCGGCCTGAGTCCATCAGGTCGGCCAGACGGTAAACCATCAACTGTATCTTGGTGAGATCGGCGAGCATATCGGCGAATTTCTCCTGAGTTATCTGGTAGTGGGTGAGGGGTTTGCCAAAAACGATCCTCTCCTTTGCGTAGGATATGGCCTCGTCCAGAACGGCCATACCTACCCCCACACCTCCCCACGCTATTCCGTATCTGGCCTGCGTCAGGCACATCAGGGGAGATTTCAGGCCCCTCGCGTTGGGAAGGACGTTCTCCTCCGGTACGAATACGTCTTCAAAGATGAGCTCGGACGTCACGGAAGCCCTTAAGGAGATCTTCGTCTTTATGTCCTGCGTACTGAAACCTTTAAAGTCCCTCTCAACGATGAACCCCCTTATAACACCCTCGTCGTCCTTCGCCCAGACTACGGCTATGTCCGCTATGGAGCCGTTGGTTATCCACATCTTGGATCCGTTCAGGACGTACCCGCCCTGTACCTTTCTGGCCCTCGTCTTCATGGAACCGGGGTCGGAGCCGGCGTCGGCCTCCGTTAATCCGAAACATCCTACCAGTTCCCCCGTGGCCAGTTTGGGAAGGTACTTCCTCCTCTGCTCCTCACTCCCGAAGGTCAGGATGGGGTACATCACCAGAGAATTCTGGACGGAGACGAAACTCCTTATCCCGGAGTCCCCGTACTCCAGCTCCCTCGCCACTATACCGTATATCCTCTTACTCAAACCGAGACCACCGTACTCCTCTGGCGTGGTTATGCCGAGCAGTCCCATCTCACCGAAAACCCTTATAAGGTGCGTGGGGAACTCCCCCTTCAGCCACCACTCCCCGATGTTGGGCAGGATCTCCTTCCTGACGAACTCCCTGACAACGTCCCGTATCTGTCTCTCCTCCGGCGTTAGTTCCTCATCTAATAGGTAAAAGTCGTACATAGGCCGGTATTATACCGGTGCTTTAAGCGGCCAGACCCTCAACTTTTCTGAGACTCTCCGTCTTACCTATGACCAGAAGGACGTCCCCTTCCTGAAGTGGGAGGTCCGGATCGGGTGGTAGTATCACCTGCTCCCCCCGGAGAATGGCTATGACGTAAACCCCGTACTTCCTTGATAGGGAGAGCTCCTTCAGGCTCTTACCCACGAAGGGGGAGTCCGGACCCAGAACGATCTCCTCCACCCTCATCTGATAAACGTCCAGGAAATTACTTACAACGGGCTGTACCAGAAACCGTCCTATCCTTACCCCCGCCCACTCAAAGGGGAGTATTACCCTGTCGGCCCCCGCCTTCTTTATGAGTTTCCCCCCTTTCTCCGTAAGGGCGGAGGACACGATCAGCATATCGGGGTTCAGGCTCCTCGCGTTCAGGACAACGTAAAGGTTGGCGTGATCGGAGTCCAGCAGGGAAGCCAGTCCCTTCGCCCTCTCAATCCCCGCCTTCTTGAGGATCTCCTCCTCCGTAGCGTCCCCCTCTATGGCGAGGTATCCCATATCTATGGCATCCTGCACCCTCTCCCCCTTGATGTCTATTATCACGAAGTCCCTTCCGTTCTTGGCGAGAAAGTCCGCCGCCTTCCTGCCCATACGTCCGAACCCGCATACTATGAAATGGTCCTTCAGGTTTTTCATTCTTCTCCTCCTCATACGAAAAAGCTGGGTGAATTCCCTCTCCACCACCACCCCGAAGATACGGGTGATCAGAACGCTTATCGTACCCCATCCGAACAGGATCACGAGTATCGTCCATAGCCTGCCGGCGTCGCTCAGAGGTTTGACCTCACTGAATCCCACGGTGGATATGGTTATTACGGTCATGTAGAGGGCGTCAAACGGTCGCATATCCTCTATGAAGACGTATCCGGCCGTACCCACCGCTATCACGAACACCATGAAAAGCAGCGGATAGAGTATCCTGTTCAGCTGTCCCATCACCTCACGTTCAAAAGGGGTGTGAGCTTCTGATCGTAAGGGGCCACGATAATGGTGTTGTTCTCGCTCTCGGCGAACCTCTTGAGAACCTCAAGGTACTTCCACGTGAGGTACTGGTTGGTCAACTGACGGGCTATTATCCTCTGTGCTTCGGCTATACCCTGAGCCTCTATCTTCTTCCTCTCGGCCTCCAACTTCTCCTTCTCAAGTACGTACTTCATCCTCTCAGCCTCCTGCTGGGCTATCTGCTTCTTCTCTATGGCCTCAAGGAACTTCTCGGGGAACTTTATCTTGCGTATGTAAACGTCCTTCACGTCTATACGGCCTTCCGTACTCAACGCCTTTATAAGGGCCTCCCTGAGGAGGGTGGAGAAGTTCTCCCGCATACTGTAGATTTCGCTCGTCTTGTACTGAGATACGGCGTCCCTTATCTCCGATCGCACCGTGGGTATGACCAGTTTCCTCTCAACGGTCAGGGGTAGGGGACGGCCGTAGTCTATCATGAGTTCGGCGACCTGATCTGGTACGAGGGCGTACCTGACCGTGGCCTCAATTATCACTGGCAGACCGTCCTTTGAGAGGGCGTCTATGGGATCCAGACCTTCCTTCCGACTCTCCTCCGATACGAAGTCTATGGTCAGGTCGTAGACGGGTACAACGTATATACTCTGCACTCCCGGCATGAAGAAGTGTATACCGGGGGGAAGTTCGTTCTTATCTATCACGCCGAAGGTACTTTTTACCCCCATCTCGCCGGACTCTATCTGAGCGCACGAGGCGGAAGAGATACCTACCGCTGCAAGAAAAAGGAATTTTCGCATAGAAGGAACTATTCTATGGGGATTTATCGTCCATATCAACCCTATAATACACCCTCCCATGTTAGCACTCCTCTTCCTGTCGGCATCTCCCGCAGATACCGCCTACTGGTACCACCTTGCCAGAAAACTGGCCAGGAGGATATACAAGGATAGCAAAGGCGATTACTACGATGTTCAACTTTACAGGGACTCCAGCGGAGTGTACCTCCTGTACCATAAGAGGTGGTACATCCTTATGCCCTCCGGTTATAAGGCGTGGTACAGGACACCCATAGCGCTGAAGTTGCCGGACAACACGCCGGATTACTTTGAGGAGGCCGTTCTCAGGGAGCTGGATCGTCAGAGTAACTGGAAAGCACGCCTCGGTGAGGTTGTGGCATCCGCCAGCGGATGCGGTCTGGCAGTCATCGGTGGATTGGTAGCCGTAATGGTGTCCCTTCAACAATGAGCTATCGGTTGTTGGTCGTTACTCCGTGGGTTGAGGATTGGGAAGGAGAGGTGAAACGGTTCCCGGAGGTGAAGTTTCTGAAGAAGAAGATTCAGGGTTTCTTCCAGTACGACGTCATAGACGTGGGCGAAAGGCCACCGAAAGGGGAGTACGACGTCGTTTTCGCTCAGTCGGAGAGGGCCTACCCCCATGCCAAAAAACTCCTCAAAAAGGTCGGTGCCAGAAAGTTCGTAGTGGCGATATACGGCGTCTTTGAGTACTTCCCCCTCCGGAAGGTTTTCATGCCCCTCCACCGCTGGAGGTACCGGGCCGTGGACAGGGCGTTCAAGGGTGGGGCGGACCTCTATCTCATCACGGACGACGGATCAGGGGGGGAGCTGATAGCCCATAGGTACGACAGACCTTATCTCCTCCTTCCCGTGCCACGGCCACCGTGGGACCGCGTTGACAAAGTAGAGGCGAGGAAGGAACTCGGCCTTCCGTTGAACGGTCCCATCGGGGGTTTTGCGGGAGCGTTGAACAAGCTCAAAGGGGCGCACTTCCTTCCGGAGATATACCGTCTCTCCCGCGGAACGTACCGCCTCGCCGTAATAGGGGACGGTCCCCTCCTGCCATCCATAAGGGAACTGGCTGAAAGGGAGCCGGGCAGAGTGTTTATCCTTGACCCTCTACCCTACGATAGGATGAACCTCTTCTACTCCGCCGTTGATTTCGTCCTCGCCCCCTACCTCTACGGGAACAAGACGGCCGTCGTCGTGGAGTCCCTATCTATGGGTGTGCCGGTGGTGGCCTTTAAGGCCCATACGACGGACGAGATCGTAAGGAGCGGATGGAACGGTTTCATAGCCGGGAACTTTGACCTGGAGGAGTTCGCCCACTACACCGTAAGGCTGGCGACGGACCCCATCCTCCGGGAGTCCATGTCAGAATCCGCCCGCATCTCCGCCGAAGGCTTTCCTACGTGGGACCACAGGGCCTCCGTGATAGCCCAGTCCCTCGTACCCCTGTAGCAGGGTACGTTTCGGCTATATAATATACACCTCAGGCGGGAGTAGCTCAGTGGTAGAGCACCTGCTTGCCATGCAGGGGGTCGCGGGTTCGAATCCCGTCTCCCGCTCTTTTTTTAAAGGTGAAGATGAGGAAGGTGGTGGTAGGACTCTCGGGTGGGGTGGACAGTTCCGTATCCGCCCTTCTATTGAAGGAGGCCGGGTACGAGGTGGTGGGTGTAAGCGTACTCCTCAATCCGGAGAGTGAGAACCCCAACTCCTGTTGTAGCATATCCGCCATTCATATAGCGAGGAGGGTGGCCGTAAAGCTCGGCATTCCCTTCTACACCGTTGACTATTCCGGGGGGTTCAGGAGGGACATAGTAGGCTACTTCGTCCGCGAGTACTCCCGTGGGCGCACACCTAACCCCTGTCTCTTCTGTAACAGAGACTACAAGTTGAAGGCCCTGTTTGACTTCGCCGACGATATAGGGGCGGACTTCGTGGCCACGGGCCACTATGTGCGCAAGGCTGTTGTAGAGGGCGTTGAACTCCTGAGGAGAGGGCCCGATTTCCGCAAGGACCAGTCCTACTTCCTCTTCAGGATCCCCGCCGACTGGATACCCCGCTTCCTGTTCCCGGTCGGGGGTATGAGTAAGGAGGAGGTGAGGGATCTGGCCCTGAGGCACGGTCTACCCACGGCGAAGCGGCCGGAGTCTCAGGACCTGTGCTTCGTACACGGTGATTACAGGGACTTCCTTAAGAGGGCGGGTGTCAGGGGTAGGCCGGGCCGGTTCATATACAGGGGAGAGGTCGTAGGGTACCATACGGGCGCCCACAACTTCACCGTCGGCCAGAGGAGAGGTCTCGGTGTATCTCTCGGCAAGAGGGTCTACGTGAAGGCCATAATAGGGAACGACGTCATCCTCGGTGACTACGAGGACGTACTTGTGCGCCGTATGCGGGTAATGGACGTGAACTGGCACTACGTCCCTGCTGAGGAGTTTGAGGCGGAGGTGCAGGTCAGGGCCATGGCGAGGCCGAGGAGGGCGAGGGTGGTGGTTGTCGGGGATATGGCGGACGTAGAGTTCTACGAACCGGTATTCGCCCCCGCACCCGGTCAGGGGGCGGCCTTCTACCTCGGAGACGTCCTCATAGGGGGTGGCACGATAGAGATGGTCCCCGTCTCCGGATCCGAAACGGCGCGGGTGGAGGTTTCCTCTACGGTCTAATACCGTATTACCTTCCTTACCCTTCCCCTACCGTCCACTACGAAGTAGACCCCTCTGCGTGAGATGGCGGGTACCTTCCGCCCCTGTACGTCGTAGACTGCCACTATCCTTGTAGTGGATTCAGTTGCTGCCTCTTCAATGGACACGTTCACCATAAAGACGGAGTCCAGTTCCTTCACGTACGGGGTGTCGGTGGACGTGGGATAGGTTCCGGGTACGCCATCCAGTTTGAAGAACAGGGTGTCCCGAAGGCTGTCCACCTGAGCGAGTATGACGTACAGGCTGTCAAATATCCTGTACCTCCAGTAACGGTGTACCCTCAGGCTGTCAAGGTCGGCGTTGAGGGGTGGGGCGTTGGGGTTGGTGAGGATGACGTTGGCGAAGAAGTTTATCCCGACCTCGTAAAGTTCTCCGGTGAAGGTCCGGGGTGAGCCGTTGACCGGAACCGTAAGGCTGGCAACCGTACGGGATAGGAGATTAGCAGTCGCACCGTATATTATCCCCGTATCGGAGACCCCGTCCCCGTCCACGTCACCGAGGGGGAACTTCGTGTTTAGGGGTACGGCGCACGTATCCCACGCCTGATAGGTGTCTCCGACTGTCGCCCCCACCTTCAGGATCCGGTAAGGATCCGTCCTCCAGTCCGTGTAGTAGGTGCCGTCAAAGTAGGTGAGGGTGGTATCCAGAGTGTCCGAAGGTGGAGTCCTCTGAGTCTTCGTCAGTGAAACGAACTGTACCATCTCCACACCCGAAACGGTACACCTCCCGATAGATCCGGAGTAGGAGATCACAAGGGAAACCGAATCCCTTATAAAGCCCGTACCCAGTTCTCCGCCCACAGCCGTATCCGGCCCGACCCGGAACCGGTATACGTTTCCCTCCGTAAGGCCAAAGGTTCCGGAGAGGGAGAAAGGGGAAACGGTGAACCTCCCGCCGCCCCTTGAATGGACGGCCGGCCATCCCTTCATCAGGAATACGCCCACATCAACGAAACCGACCATCCAGATCATAACACCTGTATTTTAAAGTTAAACGGGGAGTCGTTGCCGCGCCTTTGTAGGCCTCAGGCCTTGAGGATGTCGTCGTACTGCCCTTCCTCGTCGTCCTTTCCACCCATCTTTATCTTGAACAACAGGTTCCCCAGTATCTTCCGGAGTTTGATATCCGTGCGCTTCAACCTCTGACCGAGGTTTAACGGATCCGCCTTTGAGCGGTTGAACCTGAGAGTAGCGTATTGGAGGAACTTCACGTACAGGTTCATTACGGACGTGTTTATGGACTCATCCTCCAGAGCCTTCTCCATCCAGTCAAACAGGGTATTAGCCCTTTCGGCCCATTCCACCTCCTCGCCCAACACCTTACCCGCCCTCATCTCGTACAGGAGGCGCGTAATGACCGTCTCCATTAACTCGTTTATCCTTTCAAAGTAAAAGGCGGCGTCTTCCTCGTCGGCCTCCCGTATCGTCAGGGCGTACTCAACCGTATAGGCGAAGGCCTGATCGGAGGAAAGGTCGGCCGATAGGTATGCGAGACCTTCAAGGAGGGTGGCCATAAGGTGCATATCGTCAACTTCGTCCAGATAAGCGTCCATCTCCTCCAATAGCCTCTTCGTATTCCTGTTGAGCCTGTAGAGAACGGCCGATTGTAACGCGAGGGTTAACACGTAAGGCTCCACGTACTCCATGCTCAGGGCCATGCGGCGCGCCTTTTTCAGCACCTTTAGGGCTTCCTCCCAATACTCTTCTCGCACGTAGGTTACACCTATTAGGATGAGAGTAAGGATGTGCCATATCGTCACCACCTCTCTCTTCTCCTTATCCTCAAGCGACCTGAGAATACGCCGCAGTCGTCTTTCGTACTTGAGGAGCTCCATCATCATATCCCTCCACCTGCGCTTCCTGAAGGAGAGTCCGTGGGTCTCAAGTATGCCCTTCAGGGTATCCCTCACCTCATCCTCCTCAATCAGGTCAGGATTAAAGGTGTGGAACAAAAAGTACACGTACGAAGCTACGAGGACGTCGTAAGTTTCCATCTGGATGCGATTTTAAGGTCGTACGTAGAATTCAGGTATGCGAAAGAGCATCCTCGTAACCGGAGGTACGAAGGGCATAGGTTACGCCATAGCGAGGAGGTTCGCGAGGGAGGGCTTTGAGGTCTTCATAACCGGGCGCAGGGAAAGCTTCCCGGAGTTCAACTACGTAAAGGCCGACGTCCGCGATTACGACGCCCTTGAGAGGGCGGTTAACTTAGTGGTTGAAAGAGCGGGTGGTATTGACGTATTGGTTGCCAACGCCGGTCTGGCCTACGTGGCACCCATCAAGGATACGCCCCTGGAGAAGTGGAGAGAGGTCGTTGACGTTAACCTCACCGGAGTCTTCCATACCGTAAAGGCTGCCCTTCCCCACATGAGGGAGGGGGGACACATCTTCGTTATGGGGTCAATAGCCTCGGTCAGGGCGTTTCCGGGTTGGGCGCTCTACTGTGCCACCAAGTTCGGTGTATACGGGTTCGCTCAGGCTCTGGGTGAGGAGGTCAAGGGCAGGTTAAAGGTGACGACGATAATGCCCGGAGCCGTGGACACGGACCTGTGGGATGGGCTTGCCTACGTTCCTAAGAAGGAGAAGATGATGAGACCGGAGGACGTGGCGGAGGCGGTGTGGAACGCGTACAACAGTAGGGCGTGGGTGAGGGACCTCCTGATACTTCCACCGGAAGGTATAGTTTAACCCCGTCTTAGCCGGCGTATAATTCCCGCTCATGAGTACCAGAAAGGCTTTGGATATCCTGAGGACTATAACGATAGGTGGAAAGGACATAGTGAGCGCAGGGTTTCTCGGTAGCATCTCCGTGGAGGGAGATAAGGCGGAGGTGGTACTCCTCCTTCCGGAGAGTTTCAAGGGACAGGCCGAATCCCTGAAGACGGCCGTGGAGAAGCGGCTTATAGAGGCCGGATTCAAACCCGACGTCAGGTACCGGATAAGGGAGAGCAAACCTTCCCTTCGGGTAAACGTCGGTCCCGTAGGCCAGATGAAGAAGAAGATACCGGGCGTTAAGAGGGTTCTGGCAGTGGCCAGCGGAAAGGGGGGAGTGGGTAAGTCAACCGTCGCCGTGAACCTCGCCGTGGCTCTCGCAAAGAAGGGTCTAAAGAGCGGTCTGTTTGATGCTGACGTGTACGGCCCATCCGTCTCCGTACTCATGGGACTGGACGGTGAGAGGGTTTACGTTACCCCCGAAAAGCGTTTTAAACCCATAGAGAAGTACGGTATAGAGGTCATGACCTTCGGCGTTCTCGTCAAGGAAGATACGCCCATCCTCTGGAGGGGGGCCATGCTCCATAAGGCTTACGAGGAGCTCCTTATGCAGACGGCGTGGGGGGACCTTGACGTCCTCGTCGTGGATCTACCTCCGGGTACCGGGGACTCCCATCTCTCCCTCGCACAGGGTTATCAGGTGGACGGGGCCGTGGTTGTTACGACGCCACAGATCGTGGCCGTAGCGGACGTACTCCGGGCGGTAAAGGGGTTCAACAAGCTGGAGGTTCCCGTTCTGGGAATAGTGGAGAACATGGCCTACTTCGTATGTCCGGAGAGTGGTAAGCGGTACTATATCTTCGGCGAGGGGGGAACGGAAAGGCTATCCAGACTCACGGGGCTGCCCGTACTGGTAAGGGTGCCGATAGACGAGTACGTCTCCACCAGCGGTGACTCTGGCGTACCGGTTACCCACGCCTATCCGGAATCGCCGAGTGCGAAGGCCTTCTTTGAACTGGCGGAAACCTTAAAACGAAGTTTATTTTCCGCTCTATAATATCAAGTATGCCCCGCCCTTTAAAGCTGGGAATTATATTTGTACTTATGACCGGGTGCGTCCCTCAGGGTGGACCCGGCGAACTGGTCAACATACCAGAACCATCCGAGTACATGAGAGGATACTTTCCCCTCAAGGTCGTCTTTGACAACAAACGCCCCAACGAGATGGTCGTTCTGCTCTCCAGCGGCAGAACGAGACAGGTAAGGCTACTCGCCATTTCAATGCCGGTGGGTCAGAAGCTGTGGGAATATTCCCTCAGCAATCAGGTGATCAGGGACATATACCCGGATCCGGAGGGTGGGGTATGGGCGTTCGTTGAGCAGTTCAGGGTTAAGGGCAGAAGGAGGTGGAGGGATTTCCGACTCGTGAAGGTAAAGAACGGTGAGGAGGTTACGGCTGTGGATCTTCCGGATACGGTGTACACGGACTGGTATACCTTCGTGGTGAATAACGACAGGAAGTTCATAGGTAAACCTACTGCCCCTCCCATAAGGTTTACGGTCTGTAGCAGGACCGGAGATATAGAAAAGGCCTTCCCCACGTTCTCCAGCTTCAAGGAGTTCTACGACGCCTTTAGAAAGATGGCCTCCAAACCCAACTTCAAAAAGTACATCCTGACTGTCAACGGAAAGGTGGTGGTAGTCTCCGAAGCCCTTGATTCCATGTGGATATACGACTTCCAGAGCGGCGATCTCCTCAAAGGTGTGAGGCTCGGAGAACCCCAGATCATCCCGAGGGGAGGTGGAAGAGCCGTGATCATGAACAGGGTCGTATCCGTCGGGGTTAAGGGAAAGGATACCGTGTGGGTTCTGACCCTTAAGGACATAAGGTACTTCAAAGACGGCAAACCCATATACCGGGTGGACTTCGGGGACAAGAGGTTCCTGACGGGGACGATAAAGAACGATACCTTCTACTGGATAACCTACGACAAGTCCGTACGTGTCGCTCCCGTGGGGAAGTACACGGTGGTTAAGGTAAACGGGACGGGTGAGTAAGGAAGACCTCTTCTGGATATCCCTCGCCCTATGCGAGGCCCGTAAGGCTCTAAGGATGGGGGAGGTTCCAGTCGGGGCGGTCATAGTTAAAAGGGGGAAACTCCTCTCAAAGGCCCACAACCGTACAGGTGAACATCCCCTGTACCACGCCGAGCTGCTCGCCATGATGGACGTTCCTCCCGGGGACCTTGAA
The DNA here is from genome assembly GCA_015490465.1 of Caldifarciminota bacterium. Lineage (GTDB taxonomy): Bacteria > Hydrothermota > Hydrothermia > LBFQ01 > LBFQ01 > JAADCS01. The sequence continues at coordinate 2,419 of WFXS01000105.1, read as the reverse complement.
GGGGCTACCCTGTACGTGACTATGGAACCCTGCGTTATGTGCAGCGGGGCAACCGTACTGGGGCGGCTAAAGGAGATCGTTTTCATCGTGGAGAACCCCCGATTCGGTGGGACGTACTCCCTCTACCAGATACCTCTGGATACCCGAATGGTCCACAGAGTTACGGTCAGGAAACTTGAGATGCGAGAGGATACGGTTTCTCTGCTAAGGGAGTTCTTCGGAAGATGAGGATTGAATGGCTTGGAACCGTACCCTACGGTGAAGCGTGGGACCTTCAGAAAAAGATCCACAGAGAAGTAGTTGAAGGGGGAGAGGACAGGGTTCTACTTCTGGAACATCCACCGGTTATTACGCTCGGTAAGTCGGCGAAGAGGGAGAACCTCCTCTTACCACCGGAGGTACTCCGGGAGCGGGGAGTTGAGGTCTTTGAGGTGGACCGGGGAGGGGATGCGACCTTTCACGGGCCGGGGCAACTGGTGGGCTACTTTATAGTCCGAACGGATAGCGCTAAGAGACTCGTCGGCAGGATAGAGGAGGTTATAAAACGCTCCCTGTTGAAGGTCGCGAATCTTGAATTCACGGGAGGACCGCATGCCGGGGTGTGGGTAAAGGGAAAGAAGATAGCCTCAATAGGTCTCGCCCTGAAGCGGGGGGTGAGTATGCACGGTTTCGCCCTGAACCTCACGGTTGACCTCTCCTACTTCTCCCTTATAAACCCCTGCGGCCTACCGTCGTCGGTTATGACCTCCCTTGAGGTGGAAACCGGCCTCCACGTACCTCCCGGTGACTTCTATCCGAACGTGGTATCAGCCTTAAGGGAAGTGTGGGGAATGACCCATTAGCGTACAACCTTAAAATCCAATTATGGCTGATCGGAAACCGTGGTATAATGAGGAGAAAGTATCCGAAGTAGTGCTTGCTCTCCTTTATGTCAACCTGTGGTACGATGGAAAGCCTCCTCTGGCAACCTGCCGGGCGTGGAAGAGTTTACCCTGGGAAGCCTTGAACCGTCTGCATGAACTTGGCTATATAGAGGATCCGCGTACAAAAGCCAAGAGTGTTGTGTTTACACCTGAGGGGTTACAGAAGGCTCGTGAAGCTTTTCTCCGCCTTTTTGCCCTGCCGGATACGGATTTACCTGAAGATGAGTGTCTGGAAGCCCATCTTTATGGTGTTCCACCTGAAAGGCGTTCGGAAAAGGTCCTTGAAATTTTAAAAGCCTATGCGATGCAAAAATCCAAAAAGAAACGCCGTTAAATGTTAGAAACGGTAAGTTTCCCCACTCACAGCCACATAGTGTCCTACCCCGGGAAGTCTAATCCACCTCCAGCATCCCGAATCCGTCCGCCGTACGGGACCCCATACCGTACTCGTAGAGAAAGTTCAGCGTTGCCTTATCTGCTCTCACCTTTATGCGTCCCACGAACCCCTTAACCTTACCCCGGAGAGAGGGTACCTCGGCCTCAGCGTACTCCTCAACCTTAACCGTCAGGTATGAGGGTTTACTTCCCGTCAACACTCCCATACGGCGTCTAACGGACTCCTCCAGAGCCGGCGCGAAGTCGGGGTCGTCGGGCATGAGGAACCTCCCTTCACTCTCAGCGACCACAGGGGAGAGCGTTACGAAAGATCCCTTTATCCTCACGGGAGGGTCCACGGTTATATCGCCCACACGGAAGTTCCCGCTCCCGACCCTTATCCCCTCCCACCTGTCCTTAAGCCTCACTACGGCGTCTATAACGGCGTTGAATACGTCGTCCTCCCCGCTGGAGAACCTCATGAGTATAAACCTGACACCCTCAAAGGTCCCTTCCGTGTACCTGACGCCCGGACTCAACCTCAGAGAGAAGGTGTAAGGCTCACCCTCAAGGTCAAAACCCCTCAGGATATCTCCGATAAAGTGCGAAAATACGGAGTAAAAGTCCTCCGGCACCGTTGCCGGCTCTTCGGCCACGAACATCGTCCTGAATCTCACGAAGGTATTATACGTCATCTCAGGAATACGAGCGTGACGACGATGAAGATGGGGATGAGGATGGGGATGGAGTACTTGACCATGTAGGAGAAGAAGTCGGGAGTCTTGTAACCCCACTCGTCTGCTATGCTCTTTACGAGGAAGTTGGGAGCGTTCCCGATGTACGTGCTGGCTCCCATAAAGACCGCCCCGATGGATATGGCCACAAGGAGGTTCTCAGGCACACCCACGATATGGCGTACGCCCTCGTAAAGATGAGGAGACTGCTCCGCTACACCCTGAGCGAGGGAGAAGAAGGTCAGGTAAGTGGGAGCATTATCAAGGAAGCCAGAGAGTATACCCGTCGCCCAGAAGAACTGCCACGGCTCGGTAAGACCGAGTGCTGGCCCCTTCGCCCTGAGTATCTCAAGGGCAGGTACCATCGCTATGAATATACCTATGAAC
>WFXS01000104.1 GCA_015490465.1 Caldifarciminota bacterium | reverse complement strand
CTTATACGCTTCTTACATTCAACAAGCCATCTTACCCTCTAACGCCTATTGTAGTAAAGCACTTGGCGAACATTTTATTTTATACCTTCCCAAGGAAGCGGTCTCAGGAGATTTTTATTGGGTCTATCAAGAAGATAACAAAGTATTTTTTGCTGCATGCGATTGTACAGAGCACAGCGTACCAGGCGCATTAATGAGCATGATTTGTAACAATATCTTGAACCAATTAGTAATAGAACAACGATTGCATTCACCAGCCGCTGTTCTTACAGAAGCAAGGAAACGCATTACTCAGATTTTTTCTCGTGGTGCACAAACTCCTCGTCCTGATGGTATGGATTGTGCTCTGTGTCTATGGGATAAAACCACTTCAACGTTAACCTTTGCCGGAGCCAATCGTCCTTTGTTTTTATGCCGCTCTCAAATCCCCGAACCACCCATCACCCACCAACAAATAAAACAATGGGAAACTTTTGAAAATCTCTTTATCATCCAAGGAGATAAAATGTCGGTCAGCTATGAAGAACATACTTCTAAAGCGTTCTCAGAAATTACTTTTCCAATTCACGCTGGCGATGTTGTTTATCTCTGTAGTGATGGTTTCACCCATCAAATAGGTGGCAGCAAAGGAAGAACCTTGGGCTTAAAACGCTTCTTAAAACTATTACACCAATTCCATACACTGCCTTTACTAAAACAAAAACATCTTTTTCATGATGCTTTAAGAGAATGGCAAGGGAAGCATCCCCAAACCGACGACATTTTACTTATGGGCATCCGCATATCCTTTTCGCCATCGCCATAGAATCCATAAGAATAAAAAGAGCACTAATACAGAAGCCGCTTGAGCTACCCGTAAAAAGCGATAAACTTTATCAGGATAAAAATGCATTTTAAGCACATGCTTTCCTGGAGGAATTACAGCAGCACGTAGCGTAAAATCTGCTCTAAATAATTTAGCAGGACGCCCATCAATTGTAAAATGCCAACCTTCAGGATAAAAGTTTTCTGAAAATACCACTATACGCTTATATGGAGAATAATACTCATAACGTAAACGAATATCATCATGGTAAAGCAATTTAACGTACTCTGCAGAATCCCTTGGAATCGCTTTTACCCCTTTTACCGAAGCAGCATCTTTTTCTTCTATAATGGCATATTTATCTAAAGGTACTTTTACCAAAGTATCTATTGCTGCATCCGCATTAGGTACTACTAAAGGCGCTTCTACTATCCAAGCAGGACCTAAGTTAGCTTTATTTAGATAAATAAAATACTGCTTCCCTCCTTGTGAAATCTGATGAATCAATTGCCATTGCGGCATCGGCATAGGTTTTGAAGTAATGATGTACTTACAATTCAAAATATTCAAAATCTGTGGATAGAACTTATCACCGATATAGCGATTAATCATTTGTCTATAGCGTTTAATATAGACAGGGCTATAGCCGGCAACAGTATGGAAGTAATAAGCTGTATGTCCGTCAGAAAAGGGGTCTCCTATGGCTAAAGGTAAAATCCTATAATAAGAAGTATCGTTTTGCAACAGCCATTGTTCGTAAGGTAAAGGATTAAATTGAGTTTCATATTGCCGTGGTGTAGTATAATCTTCTTTGTTTAAAAAGCGCCAATCTACACCAAGCAAATCGGCTGCCATAAGTACTGAAAGCGCTAAACCAACTTGCCACTGCTTTAACCGCTGTTGCTTTTTGTAAAACCATAAAAGCGCGAAAGTCAATAAAGAAAAAAAGAAAGTTCGTAAAACATCTTTTTTGAAAAGTTGTATTCTATCTTTTATGAGGCTTTCACGAAAGCTTTCATAAAGCTCGGCAGGTATCCATTGGCGGAAGCGTTCATCCATAGGAGAAGAAAAATCAAAGAATGCTTCAGGAAGAAGATATAATAACAACAAAACCCCCCCTACAAGCACTGCTAAGGTATACAACAATCTCAATGCTTGTTCCTTAGACAGTTGAAAAAAGTTTTCTACCCCTAAGGCAGCTAAGATAGGAAGCACTACAGATAACATACTTAATATCGTAGAAGGAGCACGGAACTTATTAAATAGCGGTATATAATCGAAAAATAAATCCATGAAAGTATAGGAACTGCCACTGTTAATAAAGATGAGCACTCCTACAAAAAAGAGAGCAATACCAAAGTATTCAGGGCGTCTAAATCTCTTATTTAAAAAAAGGTATAAGATAGGAAGGGATAAAATTACGAGGGCAGCACTAAGGTCTATGCTATATTTTCCCAAGGCAAGTAACAGATAAATAAGCGATACATAAAGAATTCCATATTTTACATAGGGGTCAACAGGCAACAATAGGCCTAGGAAGAAAAGGAATAAAAGAACAGCGCCGATATAAGCAGGTCCGCCTGTAAAGGGTTGCCCTCCCCAATAAGTAGGAGCGCTCTTTACTTGAGACAATGCTTGAGAAGCAGGAACACCATGACGAATTAACCATTGGTAAAAAAAGGACCTTTTATCTAATTCCATATAAGAAGCCCCCCCAGAAGCATTGGGAATCCATAGGTTTAATAGCTCTGCTCTGCTATAAGACCACCCATAAGCATCTTTCTTTGTTAAACCACCAGAAATCGTACTTTGTTGAGCCCCTTCCTCTTGAATCTCACTTGGACCGCGATTGCTTACTTTGGCAAATTCCCAAGTCGCATAAAGTTTATGTACTAACAACAATGTTCCTAATAAACCACCGAAAGCTAAAAGCGCTGTAAAAAGCATCCATTGACTAAAAGATTGTTGTTTTAAAAGACGAAAAGTTTCTACTATCCATAGGATGGTCAATAAAATCAAAGTGTAATAGATGATTTGATAGTGATTCGTCATAATTTGGAAAGCAGTAGCAAGGGATAGAATAAAGATTCCTAAGTAGTATTGTTTTTTTCTTAAGATGAGAAAGAAACCAAAGAGAATCCAGGGCACCCAAGAAAGGGCGATGATTTTTGTAAGGTGCCCTGCTTCTATAAGAAGCAAGTTATAGGTAGCAAATCCTGAGGCGATAGCGCAGGCTGCAGCAACCCAAGGACGAACGTCCCAAACTACATAAAGTAAAAAGAACATGCCTAACATCAGCAAAATGAGGGTTCCATAAGGATAGGGGAGGACCTTTCTAAAAAAGTAAGCATAAAGGATTTCTGGGAGGCTCCCATCGGGTACGGCACTGGTTAAATAGGAAGGCATTCCACCAAATTGTCTGGGTAACCAATAAGGGGTTTCTTTAAATTTTTCATAAAATTCTATACTGCTTCGTTGTACAGCGGTTACAGAAGCAAAGTCAGAAGATTTCAATACTTTACCGCTCCATAAGGGGGCAAAATAAAGGAGAGGTAATACAATAAGGACAGTAGTAGCGATAAAGACTTGTCTCATGGGGGTGCTAAATAAGGCAAAATGAAGGCTTTATCAAAGACCTTGGGGTTTTTAGTCAAATTTTCCTATATTTGTGAGCGGGAAGGCGGGTGTAGCTCAGGGGTAGAGCACCAGCTTCCCAAGCTGGGGGTCGCGGGTTCGAATCCCGTCGCCCGCTCTTTCATTAAGCAATCACCACCTTTCCCCGTAAACGTCTGCAGGCGTGTGATCCCTTGCCTGTACACTTTCCTCTGACCGGTAACCTGCATTTAGACCACTGCGGGAATGCCACCACTCAGTAGTACGACCTCTCCCCCCTCCGCGAGGGCGAGCTTCACGGCCACCATTCTGCCTCCAAATCTGGACAGCAGTTCGGGTATCTCCGGATCAAGGCTGCAGGGACGGAAACTCTCGGCCAGAGGATGTGCGGCAACGAATATCAGGATACCTTTCCTCTTCCCCAGTTCCTCTATGTGCCTTCGGCCCCGGAGGGTGACGGTGTCGGGGTATCTGGCACTCCTGTCCTCCGGGAAGTAGAACACGGCACTCTTTATCTCAGCAAAGACGTCCCCTTTGGGACCCCGGAGTAAGAGGTCAAACCTTGATCCCTCCGCGTCCACGTGTCTTCCGATCACGCGGTACCCTTTCAGGCTCTCTATGGCCCCCATCTCTATCGCCCGGACAACCGCCTTCTCCTGAAGGGACGTGTCTATGAGCGTGTAAAGTTTACTCCCCTCAACCGCCGTACCGACTATCCTGTGGGACAACTTTTTCCCCTTTATAGGCGTACAGAGGACCTCCCTACCCTCAATCAGGAGGTCAAGGAGTTTACCCGTATTGTTCGTATGGACCCTTATTACCCTCCCTTCGGAGAGGACTTCGGAGACGAATCTGTTGAGCCTCCTTAAGAATACGCAGGGTTTTACGGGTACCTCAAGCAGTACCGTATAGCCCGAACTTTCTGGCGAGGTTCTCAACTACCACTCCCTCCCTTTCCCTTTCAACCGCAATACAGACCTTGGTGTCAGAAGATCCCATCATGAAGATATGTTCCCATCCGACCACCGAGAATATCGTATCCATTATCTCCGGGGCGCTCACACCCCATCCTATGACGCACACCATGGCCAGATCCTCCCTCAGGGCGAACCTTACCCCCAGCTCCGATAAGGTCTCCAACGCCCTTTCCCGCTCCTCCACAGGTACGAAGAGGACGAGGTGTCTGCCCGTGGCATCGTGGGAGAAGTTTAAAACTCTTACGGCCTCAACCATTCTTGCCAGCAGGGGGATTCCCTCCCTTCCCTCAACGTCAAACATTACCACGGGCATGGTGGTTATGGCCTTAACGCCGGGACTTTCAAGATGTTCCCTCTTTTCCACCAGTGTACCTCCCTTTTCCGGTTCGTAGGATGAGAGTATAAGGAAGGGAAGGTCGTACTTTGCCGCCAGATTTACGGCCCGTGAGTGCATGACCTTTGCCCCGGATGAGGCCATCTCGGACAGAACGGTGTAGTCCATCCTCTCGTACCGTCTGGCTGCGGGGAACTTCCTCGGATCAAGGGCGAAGACTCCGGGGACGTCCGTGTATATCTCACAGGGTACCTTACCGAGGGAGATGGCCAGAGCCACGGCCGTGAGGTCGCTCCCACCCCTTCCGAGGGTGGTTATCTCCTTGCTTACGCTGACCCCCTGAAAACCGGCGACGACGGGGATCTTACCCTCCTTCAGGGCGTCCGTTATGCGGTAGAGTTTTATCTCAAGCACCCTCGCCCTGTTGAACCTGTTTTCCGTTATTATTCCCACCTGAGACCCCGTAAAGGATACGGCCTTCAGGCCGAGGTCGTGTAGGGCCATGGACAGAAGGGCCATAGAAATGCGCTCCCCGACCGTTAGAAGCATGTCCAGTTCGCGGGGAGGGGGGTTCTTTGATACGCTGTAGGCGAGGTTTAGGAGTTCGTCCGTGGTCTTTCCCATGGCTGAGACGACAACGACGGGGTGGCAGACTTCGGCCCTGCGTTTTATCAACTCGGCCACCGCCCGGATCCGCTCCGGCGTAGCCACGGAGGAGCCACCGAACTTAAGGACGCAGGGGGTCATGATATTACAGTAAGGCTGAGAACCTCAAGCATCTCGCCGTAGGTATGATCACGTCGTTTATCCAGATCCCTGAATTCGTACAGGACAACGGCCACACCTCCGTGGATCTTAGGGAATCTCTTCCCCAGTCCGGATCCGACCAACCCCCCACCTATGGCATCTCCGCTCAGCCGCTCAACGTAGTGGAGTACCTGTTCCAGGTCCCTGCCGGTAAGGTTCCCCCTCTTAACCTCAAAGGGTACGGCCTCAACAGAACCCACAGGATCCTTGAGCTTGACGAAGATATCAACGTACCCCTCCATCAGGGCTTTCTCGGAGAGTACCTCGTATTCCTCGGGTTTCCTTCCGGATCCAAGGGACTTCAGCACGTCCCCAAGGACATCGTTAAGACGGCGTTTTATCATGGCCTGCAGTATTACCTCCGTAAAGGGATAGACGTACGGAGGGTTTGCACGATCCTTCTTGAACGTTATGAGGGGTGTAAATCTTTCAGCGGAGAAGTTTTCGTCGGAAGGGGGGGCGACCTCAGGTCTCCCGCGCTGGGAGACGATGTTGAGGCTCAACCTATCGCTCTGAAAGTGGGTTTTCCAGTACCCTCCCCGGAGTAGCAGGTTCTCGGCTACGTAGAAGAACTCCGGCCTGATCATGGGTTCGTTAACCTCTCTGAGTTTTCTCAACTTGAGTCTGAAGGGGAAATAATAAGTTTTCCTGCTATCCTTAAACCTTATGGCCGGCCATGGAGGTAGATTTTCGGCGTTCCTGTAGGCTACCTTCTCAACAACCTCGTACAGATTGATTATCCTCGCCCCGTACAGGAAGGAAACGTAATCTCCCACCTCTATATCAACGTACGCCCAGAAACCCCTCGTACTATTGGTAAAACCCGCCCATCCGTAGTTGATGCACGTCTGGAGGTAGTCCCATCTGGAGACGGCTAACAGGTAGTACCTTCGCTCCCCCATCTCATATCACGTGCAGCCAGTTGTGGAGCAGGAAGTATATCCTTCCGAGGAGGAGCGATATTCGTCCCATCACCGTATACCCGAAGGACGCCCCAAAGGCCACCATTATGAAGACTATACCGATATTCACGATCGGCTTCATTATACCCTTCTGTTCGGTGGAGAAGAAGAAGTAGAGAATGGAGGTGATAACACCGATAAGGAAAACCCAGTTGGAAAAGGTAACGAAGGCGTCGTTCGTCCACAGGGGCAGGAAGGAGGCCTTAATCTGGGGGAAGATGAAACCCTGAAACGTGGCCGTGAGACCTATACCGGTGTAAATACCGATAGTAACGGCGAGGGGATAGAGGGAGAGCCACCTGAGGTTGGGGGCTATGTACCCGAATATCTCCAGCTTGGTGAGCATCATGATACCGAGGATAGCCCCTATAAGCACGACGAGCTGACCGAGGGTCAGGAAGGGGACCTGCTGACCGAAGAAGTTGAAGGTGCCGAGTTTGAAGATAACGTACTTGCTATCCCGTATACCCTGAGCGATCTGGGGCCAGATAGCCTGGTTAAAGGCGTTCATTATGCCGTATCCGGCGGATACCCCCACGAATATATGCTCCGCGAACCTGTATACCGGGTTCTCCTTTATTACGAGTGAAAGGATTGCGAGTGTAAGAAAGGCCGCCAGCCATACTCCGAAGATCTCCAGCATGGTTACCTCTTCCTCTTTTTAGACCTCTTTAACTTCTCAACCTCCTTAAGAAGGATCCGGTAGTTCTCCTCCAGAGCCTTGACCATCCCCGCCGAGGAAGACACCTCTCCCTTCGCCTCCAATACCTCGGTTCTGAGGCGGTTTACCTCCCTCTCAAGCCGGGTCAAGCGCTTCTCAAACTTCCTGGCATCCCTTGCCGTCATACATCCCGTGAATAGCAGAGATATCCCTATAAAGACGGGGAAGATGATACGTTTCATTGGCTGATATTATAGACCTGAAACGGGAGCAGGGTGGGTATAGATACGCCTTAAGACGGGCGAATAGGGACCACTATAACGACGTCTACGGTTTGCAGAACCACCGGCAAAGGGATCGTACCTTCTGGATCATCTCCCTTAGACTTATCGCGATGAAGAACATCACCATACCGCAGGAGGATATAGAGAAGAACAAACTGCTCGCTGCCCTCAGCTACCTGTGGATACTGTTTATCCTTTACTGGATAGTGGATAGCCCCTTTGTGAAGTTCCACGCAAAGCAGTCTCTGGTCATATTCCTCTCGGATCTCGTCCTCTGGATCGTCGGTCGTCTCGCCGGAGACCTGATACCCATGTGGGGGTTCATCTCGTTCGTGTTGTTCATCCTCCTCTTCGTCCTGAAGATTATGGGGTTTATAAACGCCATAACCGGAAAGGTGGCGAAACTTCCCGTGGTCGGCGACATAGCAGACAGTCTGGGACTATAACCCCGAGAACGGTACGCCCTGAAAGGAGAGATGGGAAGACGACCTTAGAATAAAATCTATGAAGAATTTGTGGTTCTGGTTGTTCGTATTCTTCGCTTCCCTCGTGGGTATCCTGCTCGTTATCCGTCTGATAGTCAGGAGTCAGGGTTTCACCATGGGGAACGTCCTATACGTTGAAATTGATGGCAACATTGACGACAAGAAGATCCCCGAGATAACCGAGTGGGCCTATAAGAAGTTGAAGGACGATAAACTCAACCGGATCAAAGGTGTTTTCGTGTACATAAACAGCCCCGGAGGTAGTGCGGCAAGCAGCGAGGAGATGTATCAGGTCCTGCGATTTGCCCATAAGAAAGGCAAAAAGGTCGTCGCCTATATACACTCTATAGGGGCATCTGGAGGTTATTACATAGCGTCCGGGGCCGATAAGATCGTAGCCAATCCGGCCGCCCTCACCGGGTCCATAGGGGCCATAATAATCCTGCCGGAGGTTACGGAGCTGTCCAAGAAACTCGGCGTGTCGTGGGATATTTACAAATCCGGGAAGAACAAGGATCTAACTCAACCTTTCCGTAAGAGGACACCGGAGGACAGCGTGCTTTTAACTGAGTTGGCTAAGGACATCTGGAAGGTCTTCCTCAAGCGGGTGGCGGAGAGCAGGGGGAAAAAGCCCGAAGATCTGCTTCCGATAGCCGACGGACGCGTCTTGACCGCTCCCCAGGCCCTTGAGTGGGGACTCGTGGACACCCTCGGCACGAAGTACGACGCCGTGGAGATCCTGAAGAAAATGGCCGGAATAAAGAAGGTACGTTTCATAAAGAAACCGAAGAAGCAGAACCTCCTCAAGCAGATATTTGAGAATTCGTCCTCTATCAGCGAGATGTTAGAGGACTGGCTTATACCCAGAGCTTACTTCTGATGGAGGTTGTATCTGGACCGTACGGTCTTTCGGATCCGGTGGACGTGACCCGATTTATCCCGGCAGTAGTTTCGCGCTTACATAGAGGGGAGGGGTTACGTTGAGGCCGTTTTCTCCACGAGGTGGGCATTATCGGTGGTGTATTGAACCAGCAGTTTGTCACACCGAAGATACACACCCGATGTGCGGGTTTCCAGCAGGCTATCGCTTCGGAGAATCTAAGGGAACGGGAGCCGTATTGCCAGATAAAGGCCGCAGCAATAGTACGGAGTAAAATTTTACGCCATATACGGAAACACGAATGCCACAGATCGCGCGTCCGGACAACACGTAGTTTGAACTGTTGAACCAACAGGCTGAGTAGAGTTTCCATACGTCACGTCGCCTCTTTCGGGCAGGCCCTGTGTTTGAAGGGGGCCAGCAATATCAGGTTGCGCAGCCGTAATACTCTTTCCTCCATAGAACGCGTACATGTTCATCCTTGCTTCTTTTCCGTTCATCTCATTCCCCTACCCCCTGTTTCCTTTACACAACTCCATGGGTATATCCCTAGTGCGTCGCATACCTTATACAGAACGCTGATAACTACTGGGCCTTCTTATCCTCCCCCCGTCAGATCCGCAGGCACATCTACACCACTAACCCCATAGAGGCTGTTTTCAGACAGGTTAGAGTCATGGAGCATAACAACATGGGTTTCTTCGCTTCCATCAACTTCGCCTACTTCTCCATCGCCATCGTCCTTGACTCTATCTCCTCCAGATGGAGCCGCCCCATCCCTTCCTTCCCCTCCGCCTCTTACGAACTCAACCAGATCGCCGCCTTAAAATACTTTACACAATCTTGTATGCTTGCAACTGCAAAACGTAGTATACCTCCCTTCCCCACAATATAATACCTCCCTATGGCTCACCATCACGAACATAAGGAGACGTGGCTCGTTGACGAGGCCGTTAAGTACGAAGAGAAACTTGAGAACGTCCTGAAAGAGGCCGAGGAGAAGGCGCGGGAGATCGTCAAAAGGGCGGAAGAGGAGGCCGTCGCCATAGTGGAGAAGGCCCGCACGGAGGGGCAGGCCATGGTTGAAGGGGCCAGGCAGAAGGCCCGCAGAGATGCGGATATAAAGGGCAGGGAGATCGTAAAACAGGCGGAGGAGGTGGCACAGAAGATACTGTCCGAAAAGGAGGAGAGGACAAAACACATCGTTGACGCCCTCGTGAAGGCCGTCCTCTCCACATGAACGGCAAACTCTACGTCGTCGCCACGCCCATCGGCAACCTTCAGGATATAACCTTTCGGGCGGTTGAGGTCCTAAAAGGGAGCGACCTCATTCTATGCGAGGACACCCGTCGGGCGAGGAAACTACTGAACCGCTACGGTATAGACACGCCCCTTTTATCCTTCTACGAGGGGAACGAGGAGAGACGTACAGAGGAAGCCCTACAACTGCTCTCCGAAGGTAAGGTGCTGAGCCTCATAAGCGACGCCGGCACTCCGCTGGTGTCCGACCCCGGTTACCGTCTCGTACGGGCGTGCAGGGAGAGGGGAATACCCGTCCTTCCCGTTCCGGGTCCCTCCGCCGTAATAGCCGCCCTCTCCGTCTCCGGTCTCGGCACGGACCGCTTCGCCTTCTTCGGTTTCCCGCCAAAGAGACCGGGGAGGCGCCGCAGGTGGCTTGAGGAGGCCGTTAGATTTAACGGGACGGTCGTTTTTTACGTTTCACCCCATAACGTTAAGAGGTTTCTCGCGGAGGTCCTTGAGGTTTTCGGTGATAGGGAGGCGTGCCTCTGCCGGGAGATGACGAAGGTACACGAGGAGTACATTTTCGGAAGGCTCTCGGAAATTGCGGGGAAGGTGAAGGAGAAGGGGGAGATGGTTCTGGTCGTGGGAAAGGTCTGATTCCACCTTAACATAGACGCCATGCCACACGTAAAGGATCCGGAACTCGCACCGGAAGGGAAAAAGCGAATAGAGTGGGCCGCAAGACGCATGCCCGTACTTATGAGCATAAGGGAGGAGTACGCCGACGAAAAGCCCCTTAAGGGGGTCCGGATAGCCGCCTGCCTCCACGTAACGACCGAGACCGCCAACCTCATGATAACCCTCAAGGAGATGGGGGCGGAAGTACGGCTGTGCGCCTCCAACCCCCTGTCCACGCAGGACGACGTCGCCGCATCTCTGGTGAGGGACTACGGCATTGAGGTGTTCGCCATAAGGGGAGAGAGCGAGGAGGAGTATTACGCCCACATAGACGAATGTCTGAAGTTTCACCCCCATATAACCATGGACGACGGGGGAGACCTGACCGTCGTAGCCCATACGAAGGGGTACCACGAGGGGATATGGGGAGGCACGGAGGAGACGACGACGGGCGTAAAGAGGCTGAAGGAGATGGAGTGGAACGGCGTCCTCAAGTACCCCGTAATAGCCGTCAACGACTCTAAAACCAAGTTCCTGTTTGACAACCGTTACGGGACGGGACAGTCCACCATAGACGGTATACTGAGGGCGACCAACGTCCTGCTCGCCGGCAGGGTCGTGGTCGTGGCCGGATACGGATGGGTGGGTAGAGGGATAGCCATGCGGGCGAAGGGAATGGGAGGCAGGGTCATAGTTACGGAGATAGACCCCATAAAGGCCCTTGAAGCCCTGCACGACGGCTACGAGGTCATGCCCATGAAGGAGGCCATAGCAAGGGCGGACGTCGTAATAACCGCCACGGGAGAACCCGATATTGTCCGTAAGGAGCATTACGAGGTGGCGAGGGACGGGGTCATTCTGGCCAACGCCGGACACTTTGACGTTGAGATAAACAAGTCGGACCTTGAGGGCATGGCCGTTGAGAAAAGGGAGGTCAGGCCCTACGTTATGGAGTACACACTACCCGACGGAAGGAGGGTTTACCTTCTGTGCGATGGTAGACTTGTGAACCTGTGCGCCGCCGAAGGACATCCGGCCGACGTCATGGACCTGTCCTTTGCCAACCAGGCCCTCGCCGTCCTGTACATCAAGGAGAATCACAAACGCCTTAAGCCGGCCGTGTACACTCTGCCGGAGGCCATAGACGAGGCCGTTGCCGAGAAGAAACTTATGAGCATGGGAATAGAGATAGACGAACCCTCCGAGGCCCAGCTACGTAGAACGTGGGTGGAGGGTACTTAGAGACCCATGGCAAAAAGGGAGGTCGTGGCCTTCGTCCCTATGGGGCCGCCGTATGCCGGGCCAGAAGTTTCCAACTCTATTCTACTGAAGCCGGATAAGCTCCCGTTCAACCTGCACGTTATAAACACTTCCTACCAGACGAGCAACGCCGAAAAGGGGAAGCTAACCTTAAGGTCCCTTGCGGCGTGGGGCCGAAACCTCCTGAAACTCCTGAGGACCCTCGCCAGAGTAGGTCCGGACGCCTTCTACTACAACCTTAGTGCGACCCCCCTCGGCCTCGTGAAAGATTTCGTCGTCATCAACATCGCAGGTCCCTTTACAGCCCGGATAGTCGCCCACGCACGGGGAGGCCATTACTACAGGCTCCACAGAGACGCCCCGCTATGGGTAAAACTCCTCGCCCTGTGGACCTGGAACAAGTGCCACAGGATACTGGTACAGTCCGAAGGTCTTAAGGAACAGTTCCGGGGGGCCGTGCCGGCCTATAAACTGGGGGTGGTTCCCAACCCGGCACCGGAGGAGTTCTTCCACCTCCAACCCGACTACTCAAGGCGGGTGATCCTCTTCGTGGGACACCGTTCCGTGGCCAAGGGATGGACGACCTTACTGAAGGTTGTTCCGGATATAGTGGAGCGTTTCCCTGACGTACGCTTTATTGCCCTCGGAACGGAGATAGAGGAGGAGACCAACATAACGTGGGTTCCAAAGGAGAGTGTGCGGCAGGTCTGGAAGGAGTACGTGGTTAAAAGAGGCCTGGAGGACCGTTTCACGATAAGGGAGAACGTCCACGGGGCGGAAAAGATGAAGTTCTACGAGTCGGCCTCCGTATTCGTTTTACCCTCCTACTCCGAGGGCTTCTCAATGGCCGTACTTGAGGCCATGGCCACAGGCCTGCCCGTTATAACGACCCCGGTGGGAGCGTTGCCGGAGGTCCTTCCCGAAGGGACACCCTTCGTAAATCCGGGGGATACCGAAAGTCTTAAGGACGCCCTGATAAGACTGCTTGAAAGTGAGGAGGAGAGGAGAAAACTGGGAAGACGGAACAGGGAGAGGGCGAGGGACTTTCACGAGGACAGGGTGAGGGGGATATTCGCGGAGGAGCTGTTCAGGACTTTCCCATAAGAAAACGGTCGTGTAGAGAGAATGGGGCTTTATGTTAAAAATTGACGTGAAATATCAATTTCCTTCATAGGTTAAAGTTTTAAACGTTCACCTACACCCTGTCAGGAAGCGAACGAAATATTTATAGTTGCGGAAGCTTCGGATCGGATTCCTCCCTGTCCTTATGATCTGCCGCCTTATCCCAAACTATAACGATTTTCACCGGTTCTCCCTTTCCGGATCCCTTTATTCCCCGTCTCCCCTCCGCCTCTACAATCCCCACCTATGCTTTCGGAAACCTACAAAGGCAAGATAGTTTCAAACGTTCCCCTGTTGGACTACGCCGAGAGATTGAACGTAGCTCAATCCTACGGGTACAACGTCCACAAGATCCCCGCTGGCTACGTCCTTGTGGACCTCTACGACTTTACCCATAACGGGCTTTCCGAGGACCAGATGGGCGCCCTCTTCCGCGGAGACGAGGCCTACGCCGGCAGCAAGAACTTCCTGAAGATCCTCCGCAAGGTTAAGGAGATATTCGGCAAGGATTGGGTGGTCCCCGCCCACAACGTAAGGGGGGCGGAGCATCTCCTGTTTAAGGCCTACGGTGAGAAGGCCGAAGTCGCCGCCTACCACCCCACCCCCACCTTCCGCGTCCTCGCCAGGT
>WFXS01000103.1 GCA_015490465.1 Caldifarciminota bacterium | reverse complement strand
TTTTCAATCTTTAAGTTACTTTGATCAGTGTAAATCCATCAATTCTAATCCTTCATTGCCCAGAGCGCGAAAGTACTGTATCAATTCTCATGCGGAACTACCGGGCGGGAAAGTGAGGGTGGATGAGTGGCAAACCTACAATCCTGCAGAAATGCCGGGGAGTTTGTGACTGTAATACAAAGTGGACAAACGAGACCTATTTACCCTTTGAAGCGCCCGTAAAACACGTACTTTTTAGCGGGCAGGTTTCACATTTCGGTTCCTTCTGACAATATCTTTTTCCGAGCTCGTCCAGAAGGGCGTGTACTTCCTTCAGGTAGAACAGATCCCTGTCGTATAGGAGTTCCCGCAGATCCGTGTCCTTTAAACGCTTTCCGAAGTACCTTTCCGCCCACCTGCGGGTATAGGCGTCTATCACGACCACCGGCACGTCGTAGGCGTATAGAAGGATCACGTCGGCCGTCTCCTCCCCTATCCCATGGACACTCAGGAGTTCCTCCCTTCTCGGAACGCCGTCCCTTCCGTAAACGACCCCGTACAGTTCTTTGAGAGTCCTCACCTTCCTCTTCACGTAAACCGCCGGTTTCAAAAGCTCGTGAAGTTCACCTTCGGGTGTCCGATATAGGCGGTAGAGGTCGGTTATTCCGGCCCCCTCAAGGTTCCTCAGCGCCCTCTCAACGTTCTTCCAGTTCGTACCCTGCGTTAGAACGGCCCCGACTATTACCTCATCTCTGAAGTTCCCCCTCTCCCATATCCCCGGCCACCACCTCTGGGGACCGAAACGGCAGAGGAGTTTCAGAAATACGCGATAGGCTTCAGACTTCACCCTCGCCCGTTCTCATACGGTTCAGGTACTCCGCCACAGGGCCCGGGACGAAGTTGGAGACGTCCCCACCGAGGGAGAAAATTTCCTTCACAAAGGAAGAGGACAGGTAAGCGTACTTCTCGGACGAAAGGAGGAATATGGTCTCAAGTTCGGGATAGAGCTTCTTGTTCATCCACGCCATTTTCATCTCGTACTCATAGTCCGAGACCGCCCGTATCCCTCTGATTATTACGTTTATACCCTCCTCACGGGCGAACTCCACCAGAAGCTTACAGAAACCCTTAACCTCAACGTTCGGGAGATGGCTCACGCTTTTCCTGATGAGTTCAAGCCTCACCTCCTGAGGCAATAGAGGGGTTTTATGTCTCGGTTCGGCCACGGCTATGAGTACGCGGTCAAACAGTCTGGACGCCCTCTCAACTATGTCCAGATGTCCGAGGGTAAACGGGTCAAACGTACCCGGATAGAGGGCGGCCCTACGCATCTTCTCCCTCCACCGCGGAGAGTTCGGTTATATAGGGCAGGTTCCTGTACTTCTCGTAGGCGTCAAGACCGTACCCCACGAGGAAAACGGGCGGCACCTTAAAACCCACGTAGTCCGCCTCAAACTCCACTCTCCTCTTTTCGGGCTTGTCCAGAAGGACGACCGTCTTCAGGGACGCCGGGTTCCTGTCTCTGAGGAGCCGCACTATATAGGAGAGAGTCAGACCAGTATCAAGTATGTCCTCCACCACCAACACGTGTTCTCCGTCAATGGGATGGTCCAGATCCTTTACCATCCTTACCTCGCCCGTACTCTCGGTCTGCTGTCCGTAGCTGGAGACGGCCAGAAAGTCAACCTTAACGGGTACGTTTATATGCCGAATCAGATCCGCGAGGAATATGAAGGCACCTTTGAGGACTCCCACGAGGAGGATCTCCTTTCCCGCGTAGTCCCGGTTTATCTCGTCTGCCAGCTCTTTAACGCGCTTCTGGATGTCCTCTTCGCCTATACGGAAAGCCATAGAGGGTATTCTACCGTCGGTAAAGGGGTTGCAGACGCTTGCCGTTCCGCAGTATAATATCGCCTTCGGGCCAGCGTAGCTCAATCGGCAGAGCGGCGCATTCGTAATGCGCAGGTTGTGGGTTCGAGTCCCACCGCTGGCTCTTTTTTTATACGTTAATCCCCCGTTGCAATAGGGCGCCGGCGGCTGTAAAATAAAACCTCATGCTTGATAAATTACGTTCGTACGAGGATCTCCGTCGTCTGAATTACAACGAGCTGAAAGAACTCGCCCGTGAGATACGGGAGATGATAGTGGAGGTGACCTCAAGGAACGGCGGCCACGTTGGCCCAAATCTGGGGGTCGTGGAACTCACCATCGCCCTGCTGCGTAACTTCAACCCCCCTAAGGACAAAATACTCTGGGACGTATCCCATCAGACTTACGTTTACAAGATACTCACTGACAGGAAGGATCGCTTCCATACGCTCAGACAGTACGGTGGAATATCGGGGTTCGCCAACATATTTGAGAGCGACTACGACGCCTGGGGCGCTGGCCACGCCGGTACCGCCCTATCCGCAGCCCTCGGTATGGCCAAGGCGAGGGACTACACGGGTGAGGACTACCACGTGGTGGCCGTTATAGGGGACGCGACGCTGACCGTGGGTATGACGCTTGAGGCCATGAACAACGCCGGATCGCTCGGCGTTGACCTGATAACCATCCTGAACGACAACGGCTGGTCCATAGACAAGAACGTAGGTCGTATAGCCCAGATGCTCGCCCACGTTCAGGTGAACCCCATTTACAACACCCTCAGGGACAAGCTCTACAGACTCCTTCCGAGTAAGGGTAAGTACTGGGGAAGTAAGCTGGAGGACGTGATTAAGACGATAGTTCAGGATCCCGCTGCCCTCTTTGAGTTCTTTGGTTTCCGTTACATCGGTCCCATAGACGGCCACGACGTCAGACGGCTGGACGAGATACTGAGTCAGGCCAGGGACCTCAAGGGCCCCATCCTCATACACGTCATAACCGAGAAGGGACACGGCTACGTCCCTGCCTTAAAGGATCCGGAGACCTTCCACGGCCTGGGGTCGTACGACAAGATAGACGGAAGCCCGCGAAAGAAACCTAACTCCAACCCGAAGTATTCCAAACTGTTCGGGAAATCGGTGGTGGAGATAGCCCAGAGGGACCTCAAGGTGGTGGGTATAACGGCGGCCATGCCCAAGGGTACGGGTCTGGATCAGCTCCGGGATACCCTGCCCAGCCAGTACTACGACGTGGGGATAGCCGAACAGCACGCCGTTACCTTCGCCGCGGGCCTCGCCCGTGCCGGGGTAAAGCCCTTCGTAGCCATATACTCCACCTTCCTACAGAGAGCCTACGACAGCGTCATCCACGACGTTGCCCTCCAGAAACTACCCGTCAGGTTCTTCCTTGACAGGGCCGGGCTGGTGGGGGACGACGGCCCCACCCATCACGGTGTGTTTGACCTCTCCTACCTCAGGCCCGTACCGAACACCGTAATAATGGCCCCGAAGGACGGGGACGAACTCCGCAACATGGTTTACACCGCATGGCAGTACGAGGAGGGCCCGATATTCGTAAGGTTCCCCAGAGGGGAGGTACCCGTTCCTCCGAAGTGGGACCGGGTGGAGATCCTGCCCATAGGTAAGTGGGAACCCCTGACGGAAGGGGATCCGGATATCGTCTTCCTCCCCGTCGGATACTTCGTGTACCCGGTCCTTGAGGTGGTCAGGAGGTTGCAGGAGAGGGGGGTATACCCGACCGTATACAACGCCCGCTTCATAAAACCCCTTGATGTGGAGGTTATGGAGGAGGTGGTCTCCCGTAGCAGGTACGTCTTCACGTTTGAGGACAACGTCCTCGCCGGGGGATTCGGGAACGGTGTCCTTGAGTACCTTCAGTCCAGAGGATACCTGAACGGGAAGCGGATCGTCCGCTTCGGTATACCCGACCGCTTCGTAACCCACGGAAACAAGTCCCTTCTTCTCAAAGAGTTAGGGCTGGACACCGATAGCCTGTTTGAAAGGATCCTCAGCGTACTTACAGGAGTGAAAGTTAAAAGGGGATAGCGGACCCGCGTACCACGGTATAATCGCCGGTTATGAATCCCAAAAGCGTCGCCATAGCCGGTTCTGGAATAATAGCGAGGTCCACGGCAATACTTCTCAGGAAGTTCTATCCCGACACCCACATCCTGATCGGTGGCCGCAGAAAGGAGAAAGCCGAGGGGATAGCGAGGGAGGTGGGTGGTGAGGCCTTCAATCTCCCTTCGGAGGGCCTTACGGATGACTTTTTGAAGGTACTTGAGAAAACGGACGTCCTCATAGACTGCCTCCCCGGTAAGGAGGCCGTGAGGATGGCAAAGGCCGCCCTGAGGACCTCAACCCATTACGTAAACCTCACGGAACACGTGAAGGCGACAGCCGCCATAAGGAAGATGGTAGAGGAGGCGGAAAACCCTCCGGTTTTCGTACTTCAGGCGGGATTGGCTCCGGGGTTCGTCAACGTCCTCGCGGTTTATCTTGCGGAGACCTTCAGGGAGAACTTCGGTAAGTACCCGATTGATGTAAGGATGAGGGTGGGGGCGCTGACGCCCAACGTGTCCTCCCCCTACTTCTACGCCCGGACCTGGAGCGCAGCCGGGGTGGCCGTTGAGTACGTTGAGCCTTCGGTGGTACTCCGGGAAGGGACCATCAAGTACGTACCTTCTCTATCCGAGCCGGAGACCCTTATCCTGAACGGGAAAACCCTTGAAGCCGACCTGACGTCCGGAGGAGCCTCCACCACGCCGGAGTACTTTGCCGGGAAGGTGCGGAACCTTGATTACAAGACCCTGAGGTGGCCCGGCCATTACGGGTGGGCGAGGAACCTCCTCGGGACCTGGCGCCATCTTTCCCACAACGAGAAGATAAATAACCTCCTGAAGGAGTTGAAGAGGATACCGTTGGTTGAGGACGACTGGGTCGTGGTATACGTCTCGGTCTCCGGGGAGGATTCCGAAGGGGAGATCCGCCAGATGGACAGGCTGGTAGAGGTCCACCCATCCAATTACGACGGCTTCAGGCTCTCCGCCATACAGGCCACCACTTCCGGTGGAGCTCTGGCGGCCCTTGACGTACTTCCGGACGATACGCCGGGAGGCGTTATCCTCCAGACGGACTTACCGGCGGAGGCCTACCTGAAGAACCGGATAATCCGCGAGGTATACGGAGAGGTCGTTTAGACTTACCGCAGGGCTATAAAGAGGCCTTCGGCGCTGGCACAGAGGTTGCCGTCGGTGTCGTATATCTCCGCCCTTGCGAATATCTTCCTCCCCTCCCGGCGGACAACCTCCCCGTGTACCCTGTACCTGACTTCCGGCCTCACGGGAGCGTGGTACTCAACGCATATACGCTTCCCCAGAAATTTGCTTTCAAATAGAGAAACGGCCGTCCCCATCGCCTCGGCCAGTATTGAGGCCAGAACCCCCCCGTGAACTATTCCCTTAAAGCTCTGAAACTTCTCCGGAAGATGGAAGCCGGCTATTACCCTGCCGCCTTCTGTGAGAAACTCAAGGGCTATTTCCGAATCCTTACCGCATACGAAACATTCCTCATGACCCGGTATCCTCATTTTCCCGAACCCTCCTGATCCTTCTGTATATCTCCCGTTTTATCCTCTCGGCCACCTCCATGTTCCTGTACCCGTCCTCGGCCGACACCACCACCTCTCCCTCCCCCCTCACGGCCCTCAGAAAGGCCTCCAGTTCAAGGGTTATGGCGTCTCTGGAAGCGTCAACCGGCGGGAAGTACGGTATGAGCTCGTCGTTCACCTTCTGGACCATATCTATACGGCGCCTGTAAAGGTCTATGGACAGGTACCTGTTCATTACGAACACCCTGAACTTCCTCATCTTCTCAAGGGATATCCTGCTCGCGGTGAGGTTGGCCACGGCACCGGAGGGGAACTCCAGCCGGACGTTGGCTATGTCTATGTCCCCGGTAACTACGGGTATTCCCACGGCGCTTATTGAGGAGGGATCCTCCTTTATCAGGGCCAGGGTAAGGTCAATATCGTGGATCATGAGGTCAAGGATGACGTCCACGTCCGTGCCTCTGGGGTTGTAAACGCTCATCCTTATGCTCTCTATGAAGTAGACCCTGCCGTCCATGTACTTACGGGCGGAGAGGAAGGCGGGGTTGAACCGCTCTATGTGTCCGACCTGAACCTTCACGTTGTGCTTCTTTGCCAGTTCCACTATCTCCCGCGCGGTGGTGAGGGAGTCGGTAAGGGGTTTTTCAACGAAGGTGTGCCTGCCCATAAGGATGCTCTCGCGGGCTATCTCGTAGTGGACCGTGGTCGGGGCCGCTATAACGACCGCCTCAACCTCCCTCAGGAGAGATTGAAGATCCTTGAAGGCGACTACACCGTACTCCTCGGAGATAGTTTTTGACCTTTCGCGGTCTATATCGTAAACCCCGACGAGATGGGCGAGGGGTATTTCCGAAAGTCGTTTGACGTGAAGAGAACCCAGATAACCTACACCCACAACCCCCACACGTACGGGTTCAGAAAAAAACAAGCGGGGACGACGGGATTTGAACCCGCGACCTCCGGCGTGACAGGCCGGCGTTCTAACCGGGCTGAACTACGTCCCCGTGAGGTGGATATTATAAGGGGGAAACGGAAGTGTGTTGTCCCCCTCTTTGAAGCGGAGGGTGAGGGATTCGAACCCCCGGGGGGCTTACGCCCCCAGCGGATTTCAAATCCGCCGCCTTCGTCCGCTCGGCCAACCCTCCGGAGTGTTAATTCTAAGGACGATTAACCCTCTACGGTCTTAGGTGGAGGTTTGGGCGCGTCGGGAGGGGGAGGAGCGTTGAAGTCTATCCTGTGGAATCCCGCCGTCTTCTTCTTACGCTTCAGGCCGAAGGAGTTCAGGAACAGCTCCTTCTTTAACAGCTGCAGGGCCATACCGGGGTCCACGCCCTTGGGACAGGCGTCGGAACAGGCCCCCACGAAGTGGCAGCGGAACACACCGGATACTATATCGGAAACCACGTCCCTGTCCACGATGTAGCCCTCGTCCCGGGTGTCCACGGCGTACCTGTAGGCCTGCGTAAGGGCCTGCGGGCCGAGGAAGTCCTCATCTCCGGATACTACGGGACAGGCGGATACGCACGCTCCGCACTTTATACAGTACGAGAACTGCAGGTACTCCTCCAGCTCATCGGGAAGTTGCAGGTACTCTCCCGTGGGGTCGTTGAACTCTTCGGGGTCGGAATATCGGATGATGTAGGGTTTTACAGTGGCGTGCTTTTCAAACATAGGGAAGAGGTCCGGTACCAGATCCTTTATCACGTTGTAGTTACTGAGCGGCTCAACGTTGAGGACGTCAGCGTGAAGTTTAAGTATCTGGGTCTGGCAGGCGAGGATATGCTTACCGTTTACCTTCATCGCGCACGACCCGCATACCCCCATACGGCAGGATGCCCGGAAGGAGAGGGTCGGATCCTGAGTCTCCTTGATATGGAACAGACCCTGCAGAACGGTCATTCCCTTTATAACGGGTACCTCGTACTCGGACCAGGTGGGTTTTCCGTCTTCCGGGGAGTACCGGAGTATCCGGAATACGACGTCCTTGACTTTCTCCATAAGAGGTTATTCTATCCCAGAAAATCTCAACGCGTCCCGAAGTCCGGGTACTTTTTTGTTGAAACCAGACGGACACCCCGTACAACTTTTCATGTGCAGAACCCAACATAAGATCCGGATACCAGCGGTATAATCGCCTGCTATGGTGCTGTACCCCTTCTTTGAGCTTTCGTCGGTTGCGCTCTCTTACGGAGCCAACTCCATAAACAACCCCGCCGGCCTCCCTTACGGCGGAAACGAGTTCCTTCTATACTACGCCGACAGCTCCTACGGTTTCAATATGGCGTTCGGAAACTTCGGAATAGGGTACGGGTACTCCGGAGGGCATTCCATCCTGCTCTCCTCCGCCTTCGGTGGGGGTCCCGTGTCCCTCGGTGGGAGTTACGACCCCCTCAACGGGCGATGGAACGCGGGTCTGCTCCTGAGACCCTACCCCTTCATTTCCTTCGGGGCGGTTCTAAACGCCGACGGGGGCGGCCCCAGTAGTACGGACGTAGGTGTGGGTGTCAGACCGTTCAAAAATTACATCACGGCTTACGTGGGAACGAGGTATACTAAACTGGACCTGACGGACGGCACGGATCTCAACGAAATAGCCGGCATAAACCCGGTCTTCGGCGTATTCGTCCAGCCCGTTCCTTACGCGGGCCTGCGGGTTGAGGCATCCTCACCCGACCTCAAGAACTACAGGCTTTCGGCAGGCGTTGAGGTGGCCTTCGCGAAGCTCCGGCTCGGTGGTGCATTCTCCGACAAGGGTAAATCCTTCGGTCTCATGCTCTCAAAGTCCTACCTCACACCTTCACCGAAAAAGGGAAGGTACGAGGTGAAGGTTAAGGCCTACACGGAGGACGGTCGGACGGGTTTCCTCGGTAGCGGGAAGAAGTTTTACGATTTCATCAGCGAGATCAAGAGGGCGGTTGAATCTCCCAGAGTTAAGGTCATAGCCCTTGACCTGAGGGGTTCCGGCCTATCTCTCGCACAGGCCGAGGAACTCAGGAACCTGCTCAGGAGGGCGAAGGAGAAGGGTAAGGAGGTACTTTTCTTCAGTAACTCTTACGGTACCGCCTCCTACTACGTCGCTTCCGTCGGTAAGGTGTACCTGCCCCCTGAGGGGGACCTTTCTTTCCCCGGCCTGTCTGCGGAGTTGACCTTCTTCAAGAGGACCTTTGATTCCCTCGGCATAGAGGTTCAGGACTTCCGTATGGGCAAATACAAGTCGGCCCTTGAGCCTCTCGTAAGGGACACGATGTCTGAGCCTAACAGGGAGCAGTACACCCGCCTCCTTGACGTCATGTGGGGGGTATGGCTCAAGGACGTCGCCGAAAGCAGGAAGATGGACGCCGACTCCCTCAACTCTCTGGTGAAGGGGTACATGGGAATCTTCCTGTCCGAAGATGCGAAAAAACTCGGCCTCGTGGACAGTATCGTCTACGAAGACCAGTGGAAGGAGTTGCTCAGGGAGAAGGGAAGCAGGGTGAAGCTCGTGAAGGTTGACAGGAGGGAGTGGAATGCGGAGAAGCCGAAGATAGCCGTCGTGGTGGCCGAAGGTGGTATAACCGTAGGTGAGAGCTCCTACAACCCCCTGCCCTTCGTTGGAGGAAAGACCATAGGAGACAGGACGATGGTCAGGATACTGGAGAAACTGCGCAGGGATAAAAGCGTGAAGGCCGTCGTCCTGCGGGTAAATTCCCCCGGTGGGAGCGCCCTCGCCTCCGACAACATAGCCCGTGCTGTGGAGCTCCTGAAGAAGGAGAAGCCCGTTATAGTGTCCATGGGGAGCGTTGCAGCCTCCGGAGGGTACTACATCTCCGCCCTCGCTGACACCATCCTCGTGGATCGTACCACGATTACCGGGTCCATAGGTGTACTGGGGGCAAAGTTCGTCCTGAGAGACTTCTACAGGAAGAAGCTCCATCTGAACCGGGACGTGGTCAAGACCTACCCCTTCAGCGACGCCTGGTCCCTCTGGCGCCGGATGGACTCCAGCGAGGTTGAGAGGGTGAGGCGTGCGATAGAGGCGGTGTACGACAGGTTCGTCTCCGTCGTGTCAAAGGGCAGAGGACTGTCTAAGGACTCCGTAAAGGCCATAGGAGGCGGAAGGGTGTGGGCTGGATACGACGCCGTGGAGATAGGGCTGGCAGACGGCTTCGGCGGGGTGATAGACGCCGTGGAGCTGGCCGCGAAGAAGGCCAGGGTGGAGGATTACGACGTGGTGGTCTATCCGAAGCCTAAGGGTACGTTTGATAGGCTAAAGGGAATGTTCGGTAAGGGTACGTCCCTGAACTTCAACGTGGAGGACCTCTTACCTGAGGGCCTTCAGATCCTGTACAGGATGGAGTACGACGTTGAGGTAAAGTAGAGGGATGCCTATAAAACGGGAGTACCTTGAGAGGAACCGTACCCTATGGACAACGGTCAGGGAGATCATGGGGGAGGAGTACGAGGATTACCTCCGTTATATAACCTCCCCCTCCTACCGCCCCTACATACGGGCGAACACGCTCAAGATAGAGCCGAAAGCTCTGAAGGAGAGGTTAGAGAGGAAGGGGTTCGTCCTTGAGGATACCGTACTCCCTTACGCCTTCCGGGTCCTCCGGTACCCTTCGGAGATGGGCAAGACCCTTGAACATTTTCTCGGATACTTCTACGTTCAGGACCTCGCCTCCATGCTCCCCGCCCACATCCTCAACCCCCGTCCCCACTCCTTCGTCTTAGACATAGCAGCCGCACCGGGTTCCAAAACTACCCTTCTCTCCGCCCTTATGGAGAACACGGGCATGGTATTCGCGAACGACGCCTCCATGGACAGGGTGAGGGCGCTGGTGAACAACGTGGAGCGGATGGGCTGCCTTAACGTGGTCGTGAGCATATACAAAGGTGAAAAACTGGTGAGGTTCTACCGGGAGTACTACGATTACGTCTTAGTGGACGCCCCCTGCTCCTCCGTCGGGACTCTCCACAAAAACCCGGAGGTCGCCCTCTGGTGGTCCCCGAAGGACGTAAGGACCTACAGCCGTATCCAGTACAGGCTCCTCGTGGCGGGGTGGCAGATGCTGAAACCGGGTGGAAGGCTCGTGTACTCCACGTGTACGATAACCTACGAGGAGAACGAGAACGTGGTTGAGCAGTTCCTGAGCGATACGGACGCCACCCTCCTGCCCGTACCGGAAATAGGCATAGGGGAGATTGAGGGAAGGATTCCGGGGACGAAACGCTTTTATCCCCACAGGACGAATACGGAAGGCTTCTTCATAGCCCTGTTTGAGAAACGGATTTAGAATAGAGAGCATGAGCCTCCTCTTTAACGCCCTGTACCTGTGCTACCTTGAGAAGGGATGTAAGACCGCCCTACTTCAGGCCTCAAAGGAGAGCGCTGAGGCTGCCTTTCTTTACAGGGTATGGGACGATATTCCAGATAAGAAGAACTTCGCCTACGGTTATATGACGGTATTACGTGGAGACTTCAGGGAGGATAGGTTCAAGGTCAAGAGCGTTTACGACAGGTACGTCCTCGCCGTCTTCTACGAGCGCATGGGCAGGAAGGATAGGGCTGCGCGGGAGTACCTTAAGGTTTGCAGGGAGGCGGAGGGCCTCTTCGCGGCGGAAACGTGCTACAGGGCGTACAGGCTCGGAATAGACTCCGCACGGGTGATTCTCAAACGGAGGTTTCCGGATACCTACTACCTGTACTTCGTTGAATGACGGGCTTGTCTGCTTGATTAATTTCACGGCGGTATAATACCCGCCTATGAGAAGAATTGCGACCTTGGCGGTTTTGAGTGTATTAACCGCTGGAATAACTTCGTGCGCAAAGAAGGTAACTGAGGACGTTTACGTCTCCGATCCCAACCTTCAGGCCGGACTGTTCGCCGAACTAAAGGGTGACTACAAGAAAGCGGAGGAGGTGTTCCGGTCCTCACCGGACAAGTACTGGGGTGGGCTTCTCCTATCCGATCTTTACTTCTACCGTCTGAGGGACTACGACCGCGCCCTCAAAGAGGTGGAACGTGTGGAGAAGACGGTAGGCAAGAAGTCCCCGAAGGCCGAGAACGTACTCTACCGTAAGGGTCTCATCCTTCAAGCGATGGGCAGGTACCCGGAGGCCGGGAAGGTGTTTGAGTACGTCGCCGTCAACTTCCCCGAGGGCAGGTACTTTGAGGACGCTACGGAGGCCGTTGAGGAGATGTTCCGCCGCAACTTCCCGGAGACCCTCGGAGTCTACGACGGCGGGTACGTAAGCTCCATGATGCTTGAGTGGGTACTTGAGCAGATACCCCCCTTCCAGAGGGGCAAGTTTGACAATCCCGAAGGCCGGAAGCAGCTCGTTGAGAGGATAGCCATAGAGGAGGTGGCCCTCAGGGAGGCGGAAGCCATGAGGCTTGATACCACCCGCGAGGTGAAGGAGAAGATGGAGGCCGAGAGGAAGGCCGCCCTCCGTCAGGCCTACTACATGTACGGTGTGAAGGCCAAAGCCAGGGCCACCGAAAAGGAACTCAAGGCTTACTACAACGCCCACAAGTCCAACTACAGGGACCCCGCCCGTCTTGAGATAGTAAGGGTGGGTGTGAAGGACAGCGCAACGGCGTATAAGATCCTCAAGGCCGTGAGGAAGGGGGCCAAACTGGACTCCATAGCCGCCGATACCACCGTAAATATCTTCAAGCCCGAGGCCCGGCGCAAGGGTAAGCTCGTCATATACGACACCTACGAGGCGTACAAGGATCTCTTTAAGGAGGCCTTCAAGCACGACACGGGCGACGTCTTCGTCTATCGCGGGGATACCGTCTGGATGGTCATAAAGGTCCTTGATAAGAAACCGGAAAGGTACAAGACCTTTGACGAGGTGAAGAACATCGTTAAGAACGCCGTAGAGGGTGAGAAGGAGAGGAAGATCTATCAGGAGGACAGGGAGAGGCTCAAGAGGTTCTACGGCGTTAAGATCTTCATAGAGGCCGAGGACACCACGGTTAAGGAGGGAGCAGAGGGGGAAAGGGAAGAGGGGATGAAAGCCGGTGAGATTGAGAAACTCCTCAAGGAACTCCCCGATACCGTGGCCGTTATAGAGAAGCTCGGTAAGGTAATAACCGATAAGGATCTGGTGAACCGTATCCGTAAGCTCCCCGGAAGGTACCAGTCCCTCTACGCCACGCCTGCCGGTGCGAAGAAGTACCTTGAGAACGCCATACTGCCGGAGATCCTTGAGGTGGCCGAGGCCGAACTCAGGAGGTACTACCTCCACTACCCCATATACTCCCGCATGAGGCAGGCTTACAAGGACGCCATGCTCCTCGCCCTATACAACAAGCTGGTCAAGGAGAAGGTGAACGTGAGCGACGAGGAGGTACGTAAGTACTACGAAACCCATAAGAAGGACGAGTTCACGAAGGAAGCCCGCGTGAGGGTCCAGAGGATAGTCGTAAAGGACAGTAAGACGGCGTACCAGCTCCTCAGGAAGATCCGCAGCGGTAAGGTGAAGGCCGACTCCGTAGCCAGGGCCACGACAGACATTCAGGCCGAGAGGAGCCGCGCCGGTTACGTTTTCATAACGAAGTCTCAGGAGCCGGACTTCTTCAGGAGGGCGTGGAGATCACCGCTCAAGAGGTGGCGGGTCATGAGGATGAAGGACGGCCGCTGGGCGGTGTACAGGGTCCTTGAGAAACAGAAGACGACCACCCAGCCCTTTGAGGAGGTGAAGGGGCGTATCCGTCAGAAGCTCCAGTACGAGAAGGAGAAGGAGCTCTACGAGAAGGCCCTTGAGTACCTCAAGAAGAAGTACCACGTGAAGGTGTACGAAGACAGGATAGAGAAGATGTACAGGGAGAGCAAGGAGGGAAAGAAGAAGGAGAAGGGTGGTAAGGAAGAGAAGAAGTAATGCGTGAGGACGAACTTATACGTAAACTCACGGAGCGGTTCGGATCTCCCCACCCTCGCGTTGTGGTGGGGGTGGGGGACGACTGCTCTGCTATAAAGCAGAATCCCGGAAAGGATCTACTCATAAGCGTGGATACGGCGGTTGAGGGCGTTCACTTTGACTTCGGTATACTCCAGCCCTTTGAGATAGGGTACAGGGCCCTGGCGGGGGCGCTGTCGGATATAGCAGCGATGGGCGGAGAACCCCTGTCCTTCCTCGTGAACGTTCAAACTCCGAGGAACTATCTGGATAAACTGGAGAAGATCTACGAGGGCTTTATCCCCCTGAGCGAGAAGTTCTGCGTGCCTCTGGTGGGAGGGAACATAAGCAGGGGTAAGGAGCTTGCCCTGACTTTCGTCGTACTCGGTGAGGTATCCCGTAAGAGCAAATGGCTGAGGAGCGGGGCGGATGAGGGACAGGCGGTCTTTATCACCGGAGATATCGGAAGGGTGAAGGCCTTTTTTATGGCTCAGAAGTTATCCCCCAAAGGGAACGAGTGGTGGTACTCCCGTCTGAGGGAGAAGGTGGCCAGACCCACGCCCCGTATAGATGAGGCCAAACGTCTGAGAGCCGAGGGCATAGAGGTGGCGGCTGCCATAGACGTATCGGACGGCCTTTCAACTGACGCCTACCGTATGGCCGTGGCGTCCGGTGTCAGGATAGTTCTGGATACGGAGGCCTTACCGCTGGACGACTCCGTCCGCTTCGTCGGGGAGAACCTCAACGCCGACCCCCTTGACATAGCCCTCGGGAGCGGAGAGGAGTACGAACTTCTGTTTACCGTTCCGGAGTCTCAGGCTGCCAGGGTTGAGAGTCTGGGTTTCTACCGCATAGGACGGGTGGAGCTGGGACCGGAGGGGGTATTTGATACGGAGGGGAACCGTATAAACCCCACCGGCTGGCAGCACTTCTAAAGTTCAACGAAGTCCACGACTGCGTCCACCTTACCCCGGTATACCAGCTCGTCCGGTGTGTAATCCATCGCGAACATCAGGGCGCGGGATCCGGGTTCTATCCTTCCCACCTTGTTCAGCAACAGGGAATCGGCCGCAGCAGAGGTGTGGGCCGCGAACGCTTCCCCCGGTGTCATACCGTAGCCAAAGACGGCGAGGAGGACGGTTATGAACGGGTTGAGGAAGGGGGCGGTTCCGGGGTTGTGGTCCGAGGATAGGGCGACCCTTACACCGTACTCCTTCAGGAGATCGTAGGGAGCAAACCCCTCCCTGAGGAAGAACCCCGTTACCGGGCATAGGGTGGCCATCACGCCGGCTTCGGCCAGAGCCTTAACGTTCTCCTCCGTCGTGTGGATCAGGTGATCGGCCGACACGCACCCGTACTTTGCGGCAAGTCTGGATGCGAAGGGTTTGAACTCGTCGGCGTGTAGTCTACACGGCACCCCTTTGCTCTTATAGAAGGATAATATCATCTCGGTTTCCTCTGGCCCGAAGGCTCCCTCGTCTGCGAAGACGTCCACGAACTTTATCAGGTGGGCGTACTCCTCGTACCTCTCAAAGAACTCCTTGAGGTAGCCCTTTACGTCCCCGTCCTCCGGAGGCACGTGGAAGAGCAGGGTGGGAACGACGATAACGTCCGTCTTGATTGAAACTTCGTGTATAAGTTTCAGCAGTCTGATCTCCTGCTCGTAGGATATGCCGTAGCCCGTCTTTATCTCAACTGCTCCCACTCCCCTGCGCTTTAACTCCTCTATCCTTTTTAGCGTTGAAGATATGAGTTCCTCGTCCGAAGCCTCAACGGTCGCCCTGACCGTTGATCTTATTCCGCCTCCTTCCTTCAGGATGTCCAGATAGGAGGCCCCGGTGAGCCTCATCTTCAGTTCAAACACCCGGTCCCCGGCGTATATCAGGTGGGTGTGGGCGTCTACCAGAGCAGGGTAAAGCACCTTTCCTTCTAAGATCACGTACTCGTCCCCCTTGAGGTTCTCACCGATCTCCACCACTTTACCGAACTCCACCGCCACGTCAAGGCCGGAGCGGAGGGTGTAGCCGTCAAAGACGGCCCTCATCCCCTTAAGAACGGTTCGCATCCTGTTAGTATAACGGCGTTGAGGTATTCAGGCCTATAATACCCACTTAAGGAGGTCAAATATGGTAGAAGTCAAGGTTACCTTGAAAGACTACGACTCCCATAAACCGACGTGGTGTCCGGGGTGCGGGGATTATGCCGTACTGCTTGCTCTTAAGAAAGCCCTCGTTAACCTTAACAAACAGCCCCACGAGGTGGTGGTGGTGTCGGGGATAGGGTGCAGCGGTAAGATCAGCGACTACGTGAAGTCCTACGGCTACCACGGTATCCACGGGAGAGTTCTCCCGACGGCCACGGCCGTAAAGATAGCCAACCCCACCCTTACGGTCATAGGGGCGGGTGGGGACGGTGACGGTTACGCCATAGGCGGGAACCACTTCCTCCACGTCATGCGCCGGAATCCGGACATAACCTACATCGTCATGAACAACATGATCTACGGCCTGACTAAAGGTCAGACCTCACCCACCTCCCTTCCGGGGTTCAAGAGCGGTACGTCCCCCTTCGGGTCCGTTGAGGGGAACATAGAGCCGGTTTACATCGCCCTGTCCATGGGCGCGCCTTTCGTCGCCAGAGGTTTCTCCGGAGATCCCAAACGCCTCGCCGAGATCCTTACGGAGGCCATAAGGTTCAAGGGGTTCGCCTTCGTTGACATATTCTCCCCGTGCGTGACCTTCAACCGGTTCAACACCTACGACTGGTTCAAGGAGAGGGTTCACTACGTTGACGAGGACGGTCCCCTGCCGACCCGTATGGAGGCCATGAAGGCCGTCTCCGACACCTGGGCGCAGGGGAAACTCCCTCTGGGTATAATCTACAAGGAGGAGGGCCTTCCCACGTACGAGGAGATGCTTCTCAAGAACAAGGACACCGTACCGGTGTACGACGACATAACCTCGGACGTCTGGAAGGAGAAGGTAAAGAAGATCATAGAGGAGAACTTCGTATAGGAGCGCCCTTGCTCTCTTCGTCCTGAGGGGGCGCACGCCCCCTCTTTTTTGTGGTTCGGGGGTATAATCCCCACCATGCTCTTCAGGTTCAGGGTTATAGTCATGCCCCGTAAGGACCTTCTGGATCCTCA
Organism: Caldifarciminota bacterium; assembly: GCA_015490465.1. Lineage (GTDB taxonomy): Bacteria > Hydrothermota > Hydrothermia > LBFQ01 > LBFQ01 > JAADCS01. Next base: position 4,797 of record WFXS01000103.1, on the reverse strand, counting down.
GGGAAGGGCCGTCTCCTCAGTCCTCAGGGATATGGGTATGAAGGTAAAGGACGTCCGCATAGGCAGGAGCATAGATGTGGAGGTTGAGGCCGACGGAGAGGAGGAGGCCATTAAAATGGTGGAAAAGATGGCCAGCGAGGTGCTTTCCAACCCTATAATAGAGGACTATAGCGTCCAGAAGTTATGAGTTATGATATTTTGAACGTTCTCGTACCGGTTGCGCTCATCGCCGTAGTACTCTACCTGATTTACCGTTACGGTACGCAGGAGGTTCTCGTTGAGAAGGGTGGTGATATACGGACGGTACGGAAGTTCATTATTACACCTCAACTCGTTGCCGGGACGATAGTGGCGGTAGTGGTTGCCCTCGCCTTCATGTCGGTCAAAGTAATACCTCAGGGGAACGCCGGAGTCAAGTTCAACAGCCTGTTCCGTAAATACAGCATAGTGCGGGAGGGTACGGTCTTCATAATGCCCTTCTTTGAGAAGATCTACCTCTACGACCTGAGGGTGAGGGAGGTGACCATCAGCCCTACGAAGAAGCGGAAGGGAGAGGGTACGGTATGGGGAACGAGTAAGGACGGTATAACCGTGGGGGTTGAGGCCACCATGTGGTACAAGCTCATTCCGGAGAACCTCATGAAGGTTCACAGGAACTTCGGGCCGGACTACGAGGAGAAGTTCATAAGGCCCACGTTCATAGCCGCTATAAAGTACATAATATCCAAGTACACGGCGGAGGACCTGATAGCCTACAGCCGGCACGGTGTGGAGTACGACCTGAAGGAGTACATAAAGGCCAAGATTGAGCCGATGGGTTTCATGTTCGTTGACGCCGTCATAAGGGATATAAAGCTCTCGCCCGACTACGAGAAGGCTCTGGAGGAGAGGCGGATCGCCGAGCAGGAGGCCCTCAAGATGAAGTACGCCATAAAGCAGGAGAGCCTGAAGGTTGAGAAGATGATGGTAGAGGCCCGTGGCAAGGCGAAGGCCCTATCCATCGTCGGGGAGGCCATAAGGAAGAACCCGAAGATCCTCACCTACCTTTACATTGAGAAGCTCGGAAAGAAGATAAAGGTTCTGGTCACGGATCAGGAGAACATCCTGAACATAGATAAGCTGGAGAAGTGATCACACCAGTTCCAGAACCATATCCTTCATGTACTTGTTGACGTTGACCACCCGCACCTTTACCCTGTCTCCGAGGGTTATCCTGCTGCTCTCTCTACCCCGGAAGACCATAACCGAATACTCCTCCGGCAGGGGAACGACCCTTCCCTTTATGGTATGGTAGGGGACGTAACCTTCGGCGAGGTGGTCGGTTATCTGGACGAAGAGGCTCTCCGACGACACCCCCGTAACTATGCCCTCGTAAACCTCCCCTACCTTATCCTGCATGAACTCGTATATCTTCAGCCTCCACATCTCCCACTCGGCATCCTCCGCGAGTCTCTCCCTCTCGGAGAGGTATTTGCCCAGTTCTATAAGTTCTTCGTGGGTGTAAAGGGACTTCTTACCGTTTATCAGTTGCCACAGCTGGCGGTGGGCTACGAGGTCGGGATAACGGCGGATGGGGCTGGTGAAGTGCAGGTAGTTCTTCAGGGCAAGCCCGAAGTGTCCTACGTTTATGGGGGAGTACTCCGCCCTCGCCATACTGCGAAGCAGGAGGTAGTTCATAAGGGTCTCCTCCGGCCTTCTCCGGAACTGTTTTACGACCTCTGATAGAAACTTCGGCGTTATGCGGCGGTGTTTGAAGGACTTCCCCAGAAGCCTTTCGGCGAGGGTTATGAACTTCTTTACCTTCCTCGGGTCCGGCCTGTCGTGTACGCGGTAGAGTACCGGCCACTCCTTCTTCTGCATGTACGTGGCGACGACGGTGTTGGCCACTATCATGAGTTCCTCTATTATCTTGTGGCTCCAGAGCCTCTCCTTCGGGGATACCATAACGACCTTCCCGTCCTCCATGAAGAACTCCGCCTCCGGGAGGTCAAAGTCTATGCTTCCCCTCTCCTCCCTCTTCGCCCTGAGGATCTCCGCCAGAGCGCTGGCCTCCTTGAGGGTACGCTTCACTCCTCCGAAGGCCTTCCTGTGAATGACCGTTTCGGGGTCCGCAGGCTCCTCACCGTTCAGGACCCTCTCGGCGTCCTCGTAGGTGAACCTCGCCCACGACTTTATCACGCTCCTGTAGAACTTCGCCGTCCTCGTAAGGACCCGGCCGTTGCGGGTTATCTTCACCTCTACCGTGAAGGTGTACTTTGGTTTGCCCGGGAGAAGGGAGGCGAGATCGTCGGAAAGTCTATGGGGAAGCATGGGAACCACCCTGTCTATCAGGTAAACGCTCGTCCCCCTCTTCAGGGCCTCCTTATCAAGGGCGCTTCCCTTCTTTACCCAGTAGGAGACGTCCGCTATATGTACCTTGAGAATCCACCCCTTCTCGTACCTCTCAACGTATACGGCGTCGTCGTAATCTTTGGCAGTGCGGGGGTCTATGGTTATCGTGAACTCCTCCCTCAGGTCAACCCTCCCTTTATCCTTTTCTATCCTGAGGTTCTCAACCTCCTTGAGGACCCGCCGGGGAAACTTCGCCGGCAGCGAGTACTTGAGTTCTATCAGGCGGTAGTCGTCCGGATTTACCTCGTATATCTCCCATCTGCCGTCCTTTCTGCGCAGGATTACCCGTGTTCCCCGCTTTATCCTCTGCCCTTTCTTGAGTTTTACCCGTACGGTGCCGAGGCGGGGGTCGTCCGTTATGACCATGCCCCTGCCGACGTAAGTGCCGCCGACGTATATAAGCCCGTGCTTTATTACCCTCAGTACCTTACCCTCAGGCAGTTCCCCCTTACGGTCGGGGAATATGAGGACCTCAACCTCATCTCCACTCAGGGCGTCTCCGGTCGCCCACGCTGGCACGAATATCTCCCCCTCGTCGGTCTTAACGAAGCCGAAACCCGCCCTCTTTATCTGTATAACTCCCCTTACGACCTTGCCAGCGCGAAGGACGTGGGCGTAACGTTTCCCGAGCCGTATAACCTCCCCGGATTCTATGAGACGGAAGAGGATCTTTTTGGTCTTCTTCTTACTGAGCCTGAGGGCCTTTGCTATCTGGCTTAAGGTCAGTTTCGGTTTTTTTGCCTTTTTCAGAAGTGTAATGACTTTTTCCTCAGGTGAGGTCTCCTTCTTTCTTTTTGCCACGCCGGTAGTTTAAGGTGGAATCATCGCCGCACCCTGCGGCGGAGGGCGACGATGGTCTGGTATATGAGGTAGGAGGAGAGGACGAAGAAGACGAGGGTCAGGAAGGGATGATCCGGGTTGGAGAGGTACTGGTTGGGAAGGAACTGGAGGAGGTTCAGGGCGAATTCGTTGAGGTTTTTGGATATATTATAAACCGCATTAACCACTACATCTCTCACGTTTTCAGGAATACGAAGCGCTATGTCACAGTAAATCTGATAAAGATGATTGTTTAAATACGTATAAACCGCTACGGTACCCACGAGCCACAACAGGGGTCTTACCCAGCTAAGGCCAAAGCCGGCGGTGAGGCCGTAGAGGTAGTAGATGATGAGGGAGTTGAAGGCGCCGAGGGATCGCAGGACGGGTACCCTGTGGTGGGGTAGTATCAGAAGCAATAAGAGAAGGGCAAGTACGATAGGGGCGTAGCTGGTGTAATACGCTACAAGGAAGAACAGGCCGAGGGCGGGGACGAGATAGAGCAGCACGCTAAGTGTCTTTAGCGAAGCACTGGCGACCTGAAGGCTCAGGGTAGTTATGAAATCGCTATCTCCGAGAAGGGCGTTTGAGAAGTGTATTATCCCTGCGAATATCCACGATATTGGCGGAAAACTCCTGTCCCTTAACTCCGTTTCCAGCTCTCTTCCGTGCGCCTGAATCTCAAGGGCGTAGAACTTGCGGGCGTCTATGTAGTTTTCCTGTTTGTCAAGGGCGAGTTTTATCTGGCGGTATATGTCCCGTGCCGCGCGGGGGTTATCTCTATAAAGCCCCGGACTTATTCTTCGGGTGGATACATCTCCCCAGTCAACGTTGACGAACTTCAGGTCTTCAAGATAGACACTTTCAAAGTTTATGGTACCGTTGGGGTCGGAGACGTCAAGGTTGTGGATGAGAAAGTTGTCGGGGGTAAGGCGGCGGTTGATGGAGGAGATGGTTAGATCTCTGAGCCTAACGTTCCGAAGGATTATCTGGGAGGTGTCGGATGGCAAATTGAGGCGTGATAGAGTGAGATTTCCGGAGTCAGAACTGCTGATATTGATATTTTCAAATATCCCACGCTGTGTAAATGTTGCCTCGCTGAAGTAAGCATCTTGTGTAAATCCGTATATTTCATTCTCGCTCCAGAAAGAAAAATCCCTTTGCACAATAAGATCGCCGTTCTCGTTTCTTTCAATATCTCCCTCTTCAAACTCCGGGAATACGAAAAGGGAAAATCTATATGTTCCTCCCTGTGTAATTCCCCACCTACCATCTTGATCGTTTGAGTTTGGGTTAAATTCAACATCCCTGTAATTCCTTATAAGCCTCCAGAATTCCCTGACCCTCTCACTTCTCCACTCGTAATCCTTCGGCCGGTTTTCCAGAATACGATTAAGATTATCAATCGTCTCGTTCAAACCTTGACCTCCCAACATTCTTACCCATCCCAGAACCTCATCCCTATCCCTCTTCCACCTCTCCATCTCCCCATCCCAGTTCTCAATCCATATCTCATTTTCCTTATCCGTGTGAAAAATACACTTCTGCAGTTCATCCTTTAACTCCTCAGCCCTATTTTGCCCACCG
>WFXS01000102.1 GCA_015490465.1 Caldifarciminota bacterium | reverse complement strand
TTAGAGACGTTACCCTTGCTATCTTTGAGGAAGTATATACCTGAACGGAGAGAAGGTAACCGACCGTTAAGTCTACCTGAGAAAATGAGACGCCCACTTACATCGTAAACCGTGTAATATCCGGTGTAAGCCTTCTGCTCTGGACCGCGATTTTCATTTGATCCTGGAGATCTGAGGGGGCTTATGCCATCCGAATCTCCACACCACGGATTACCGTTGTCGTCACATCCACAGCTACAGAACCAACACGAACAGGATCCCCCTGGACAGTCTGCGTTGCACTTTACGGCGTTTAAAGAGGGATCGTTATTGAAGAGGGAATCCAGCTGGATCATCAGGGCGTTTAACCTGTTCAGGCGGTTATCCAGCCTTTGGAGACGGGTTTCTATCTCCACCGGGTTGGTATAGGAGCCTCTCTGGAACTCCTGTATCTCCCTTTTGGTTTCCTCCACCTCCCGGATCAGCTCGCATAACAGGGGATAATCCCCACACGACACGTAAGCAGTTGAGAAGGTCAGGATGAATATCATCCTCTTACCTCCTTCCCCCTTCGCCTATTACCCTCCGGGTGAAGGGGTTAAGCCCCGAAGGGCCATCGCGGTGTTCTCCCCACCTGCGCCCACTGTCATGCTCTACGGTAATTATAAGGGTGAATTGACGTAGAATGTTCATGTGCTACAAGTTGTATAAAAATTGGATTTCACAATCGTGCGGTTAGTAAGACGTTCTGCTCACAAAATGCGGGCTTAAAATCCTTCCGTGCTGTTCCTTCTGCTAAGCGTGGACACCACCCTGATTGACTCCCTCTGGGAGACGGCCAGACTGTGGAGGGCTGGCGTGAACGTTAAGAAGGTGGATTCGGCGCGGAACGCCATAATTTCAATGGGCGGTGAAGCCGTGAGGTACGTCATCTTAAGGTACCTACCCGAAGACGACCACCTCCAGACGCGGGCCATAAGGGACATCTGCCTCAAGGTACCGGACACCTGCGCCCCTGCCGTGGGAGAAGTCCTCCTATCCAGAGATACGATAGCCCAGAAAAATGCCCTCTACGTTGCATCTGAGGTGACCATGCCTTCCCTTGAACCGGTACTGCTCCGTCTCCTAAAACGAAAGAAGGACAAACGGTGGATCTCCCGTACTCTCCGGGCGCTCTATAAGTCGGGTAGTAAAAACGCCTGCCGTGTGGTGCCGAAGTACGCAAACCACCCCTACGAGTACGTCCGCATGAGGGCGTTGATGCTGGTGGGGAAGTACGGATGTAAGGAACATAAGGAACTCCTGTGGAAGGGGCTGAACGACCCCTACTTCATGGTAAGGGACGCCGCCCGCGACGGCCTCGTAAAGGTGAAATTTACGGCCGATGAGGTGATTGAAAACCTTACGAAGGTCAGGCGGATTGAGATCTTTAAGCTCTTGAGCGAGAGATGTCCGGATAGGGATCTCCTGTTTAAGGTCAAGCCTACGAACCCCTTTGAGAGGTACTGGTACGGGAAGATAAAGTGCGAATGATCCGGGATAGAATCCCCCCATGCTCCGCAACTTAATCCTGACGGTTCTACTGTTTTTCGCCGGAATATCCTGCTCACCGGAGGGTAAAGGACGGATAGTCTCCCTCGCACCGAGTGCCGACGAAATAATAGTCGCCATAGGGGGTAAGGATGCCCTGGTGGGTGTCAGTACGTACAGCAAAGTTAAGGGGATAACCGTCGTTGGAGACCTCATAAATCCGGATTACGAGAGGATAGTTGCTCTCAAGCCGGACGTCGTTATAGTCGTCCTCCCTATGCAGAACCGTGTTGCGGAGAGGTTGAAGAAGCTGGGCCTTCGCACCTACAACTTCTCCCCCGAAAGCGTCGGCGAGCTTATAGAAGAGATACGTAATCTCGGAAGGCTCGTCAACAGGGAGGAGGAAGCGGAGGCACTCGCAGATTCGGTCAAAAGGGTGGTATCTTCCATAAAGCCGAAGGGAAGGTTCACCTACTACGTTGAGATATCCTCAAAACCGGTCTTCGTAGCGGGGGACGGTACCTACATATCGGACGTTATAAACCGGTTCGGAGGGAAGAACCTGTTCTCCCATATCGGGGGATACGCTCCCGTAAGTACGGAGGAGATCCTCTCCAGAGACCCGGACATCGTCTTTACTACGCAGAAGACGGGCAAAAGGATAGGGGTAAATTCCTGCGTGGTGTATCTGAAACACGATTACGTCGCACCCGGTTTGAGCATCTTCCCTCTGGTGAAAACGTTAGAGCGGAAGATTGATTCCTGCCTGAGCATAAGGGCCAATTAGGTGTACTCTTCAAGGACGGCGTTTATCCTCTCGGCCGTTTTCCTCCACGAGAACCCTTTAACCCTCTCCAGCCCTCTGCGTACGTACTCCTCCCTTTGGGCTTCCAGTTTCCTTATGGCCTCCACCCACGAGGACGGGTCGTCGGGAAGGGCGTAGAGTATGGCGTCTCCGCCCGCCTCAACCACCGTGTCCGTTCCTATCACCGGGCAACCGGATGCCATGGCCTCAAGTACGGGAAGACCAAAGCCCTCGTATCTGGACGGAAAGACCAGAGCGAAGGCCCCGGAGTAAAAGAGGGGAAGTTTCTCCCGTTCTACGTACCCCAGTACCCTTACCCTATCCATCACCCCCAGGTTCACGGCCAGCTTTCTAAGGTGTTCGGCGTACTCCTCCCCCGTGCCAACGATAACGAAGTCGTATGGGAGTTCGGGTAGCGCCTTCAGGATAACGTCAGCGTTCTTGTACGGATATCGGGCGCCCACCATGAGGAGGTAAGGCCTCTTAAGGCCGAGTTCTTCCCTCGCCTTTTCGGGGTCCATAGACCTGTAGAGTGAAGAGTCGTAAGATGGGTAGGCCACGACCACCTTTTCAGGCTTCACGCCGAAGAATTCAACAATATCGGCCTTTGACCTCTCGGATACGGTTATTATCCTGTCAACCCGCCATATAAACGGCTTGAGGAAGTACCTGTACAGGAGGGTCTGTTCCCTGTACTTGTCCGGAAGTACTATCGGCTGGACGTCGTGAATGGTGATTATCTGAGGTCCCCGCCAGAAGAGGGAGATAGAATGGTACGTACGGTACAGGACTCCCCTGCCCGTCAGGGTCTGGAGGTAGAGAAGTCTGCGAATTGCGGCCGATTTCCCCAGTTTTGGGGCCGTATTTCTGGGGGCGAGCTTCTTATGTACGTCGGGAAAAATCTCCGGCGTATGGGTCAGGACGAGAATATCCCTCCTGATTCGGGCGAGTTCCCTCACGACGTTAATGGTGTAGATGCCTATGCCGAGGGGCCTGTCGTCCGCTATGAGGGCGTCGGCGAGGATCATATCCTGAACCCTCCCCTCACGATTAACACACCGAAGAGGGCCATGAACAGGCTCAGGAAGAAGACCGTGATACCCACCATACGGGCGTAAGCCCTGTATTTCTTATACTCCGGAGAATCCGGAGCCTCGTCGCCGAGACGGGTGGCCCTGGGTCCGATGAGGAAGTCGTGCAGGGCCTGTAATACAACGATGGCTGTGTAAAAAAGGAGCTTAAGGCCAACGATCCTGCCGACGGGAGAGGAGTAGGTGGCCGGTTTAAAGAGGTCGTACCACTCTATACCCCTGACGTGGAGCTGGTACAGCCCCGTTATAAAGAAGAGGGTAAGGGCTATCCATCCGAGACGACTGAAGTTGACTCCAGTGTCGTTAACCAACCTGTGGTAGTACGCCCTGTATTCTGGCTTACGTATGGCCGGCAGCAGGACGAAGGACAGGAATATCATGCCCCCTATCCAGAAGGTTGCGAGGAGGATGTGGGTGTAAACGGAGAGTATGTAGAGCCACTTCACGTGGCGGCAATTATACGAGTGTACGGCCTCCCGACGTTAGAATATACCCTTGAGGAGGATCCTTTACGCTCTCTTAGTATCGGCCGTCCTCGCAGGATGCGGTGGGGAAGCGAAGATGGTGGTAGGTACGAGCCGTGAGGTTCTGATGGTGTACTCGGAAGATTCCAAGTTCTCCGCCGGAGCGTTTTACAAGTACATGGTGAAGGTACTGTACACCCCCCAACCGGAGACCCTGATATACGTCCGTCCCCTCAAATGGAACAGGTTTCCCCAGTTCTCCAACTACCGGAACAAGATCCTCTTTCTCCTGCCGAACGACTCCCTCTGGGATCTCTGTAAGGAGGAGGAGGGTGTATTCTTCCGTAAGGATATGTTCGTCAGGGGGGACTTCACCATACTGGTTTGCTCCTACGACTCCCGTGCCATGCTAAGGCTCATAACGGATCACCTTCCCGTGATATGGGATACCCTGCTAAACAAGGCCATAAGGGAGCTTTCGGAGGTTGAATTCCTCGGAGGGAAGAACAGGAAGCTCATGCAGACTATTGAGAGGGAGTTCGGTATAAAGATGGTTGTACCGGCGGGGTGGAGCCTGTACAGGCGAGGGAAAGGTTTCCTGTCCATAATCAAGAGCAACCCCAGCCGTTTCATCTTCGTATACTCCGAACCGCACGAGCGCTTCATAAACCTTGAGGACGTTCTGAACCTCCGGGACAGCCTGACTACTATTTACTACAAGGGGGACAGCGTTGCGAGGGAGTACGTCACGTCCATGACGGACGAGGTGAACGGTATTCAGATCTTTAAGATTTACGGCCTCTGGAAGAACGACACCCTCATGGCCGGGGGGCCGTTCGTAACCTACGCCTTTAACAAAGACGGCAAGTTCTATATGTTGGACGCCGGCGTGTTCGCCCCTGAGAGTCAGAACAAGGTGAACCTGATCCTGCGGGTTGAGGGCATAATACGTACCTTCCGATGAACGTCCTCTTCCTGTGTAAGGGGAACTCCTGCCGGAGTCAGATGGCCGAAGGGTTTGCCCGTAAGTACCTGAAGGGTGCGAGGGTACTTTCGGCGGGTTCCAGACCCGAAGGTTACGTACATCCAAAGGCTATAGAGGTGATGGCGGAGGCGGGCATAGACATAAGCGGTCAGAGGTCAAAGGGTATACGGAACCTGCCACCGTTGGAGTGGGACGTCGTGGTCGTGGTGTGTTCTGAGGAGGATTGCCCCTACGTACCGGGCAAGTACCACGAGGTGTGGAACGTCCCCGACCCCTTTAACGGTGATCTGGCACTCTACCGCAAAGTCAGGGACGAGATAGAGTGCCACGTAAAACGTCTGGCGAGGAGACTACCCTGACCTACTCCGTTATTACCACGTCCACCACGCGGTCGTCTTTGGCCAGCTTTATGAGTTTAACCCCTCTGGCCGTCCGGGAGTACTTTGGTATGTCGTGGAGCTTTATGCGGTTTATTATACCCTTCGCCGTAAGGATTATGGCCTCGCTGTCGTTCCCCGGGTACCTGAAGAGGGTAAGGAGCGTCCCCGAAGTCAGTCTAACACCCACCTTCCTCCCCCTGTTGAGTACGGGAACCTCTCTCACCTCCATGCGCTTGGCGTACCCCTTCTCGGTTATTACGATAACCTCGTCCTCCTCGTCTATGGGTATGGCCACGAGAGGCTCGCCCCTGAGGGCGTAGACACCAAGGCTCTGGCGTCTGAGGACGGGTATATCCTCAATCCGTATCCGGTACCCCTTACCCTCACGGGATGCGACCAGAACGAACCTCTCGTTAAGCCTCGGGAAGATGCTTATGACCCCCTCCTTTGAGATGGACGTTCCCTTCCTTCCCCTGAGGACCTCCGTGAACTTGACCCTCTTTATACGGCCGGAGCCGCTCAGGACGATCAGCTCGTACCTCTCCGGGTCCTTCGGTATCGGGAACGCCCATACCACCTTCTCATCTCTGGAGTAGTTCTTGAACACGTTCCTTATGGACCTGCCACGGGCGGCGGCCGAAGTCTCCGGTATCTCGTAGGCCCTCGTCCAGAACACAGATCCCCTGTCCGTTATAACGACTATGTCGTCGTGGGTGGAACATTTAACTATGGCCGCCGGAGAGTCGTCCTCGTAGAACTTCATGGCGCTCTTCCCCTGTGTGCGGCGGTTCATGGCCCGGAAGGACCTCAAGGGAAGTCTCTTTGCGTACCCGCCCTTGGTAAAGACGACCACCACGTCCTCCTCCTTGATGAGGGCCTCAAGGTTGAAGTCCCCCACCTCCTGTTTCAGTATGACCGTACGACGGGCGTCCCCGTACTTCTCCTTTATCTCAAGGAGCTCCCTCTTCATCAGGTCAAGGAGGACATTCCTGTCCCCGAGTATGGAACGGTACCGTTCAACCTTCCGCTCAAGGTCCTCCTTCTCCTCCTTCAGGCTTTTGGTCTGAAGACGGGTGAGAGAGGATAGCCGCATGTCCAGTATGCTCTGGGCCTGAAGGGGCGTGAACCCCATGGATATGAGGTTCTCCTTTGCGACGGACGGGTTTTCGGCCTCCCTTATGGTCCTTATCACCTGATCCATTACGTCTATGGCTTTAAGAAGACCGTTGACTATCTCAAGGCGATGGAGGGCCTTGCCCAGCCTGTGTTCCGTCCTCCTCCTTATTACCTCCTCCCTGTGCTGCAGGTAGATCAGGAGGGCCTCCCGGAGGTTGAGAACCCTCGGCTGTACGCCCACGAGGGCGAGCATGTTTATGGCGTACGTCCTCTGTAGGTTGGAGTACTTGAGGAGCTGGTTCTCCACCACCCTCGGATCCGCCCCCCTCTTCAGTTCTATTACGACCCTTATACCCTCCTTGTCGCTCTCGTCCCTGAGGTCGCTTATACCCTCCACCTTTCCGGCCTTTACGAGGTCTGCTATTTGTCTTATCAGGTCGGCCTTCTTCACCTCGTAGGGTATCTCGGTTATCACTATGCGGTGGTCCTCAACCCTGTACTTCCCCCGGATAGTTATCTTCCCCTGACCGGTCAGGTAGGCCCTCTTGAGGCCCTCGTACCCCAGGACGTACCCACCCGTCGGAAAGTCCGGTCCCTTCACTATGTCTAAGAGGGCCTCGTCGGGCAGATCCAGATTGTCTATGAGGGCCACGGCGGCGTCTATGAGCTCGTTGAGGTTGTGGGGAGGGATGTTGGTGGCCATACCCACGGCTATACCCGTGGTACCGTTGGCCAGAAGGTGGGGGAAACGGGAGGCCATTATGACAGGCTCCCTGTACTGACCGTCAAAGTTGGGTACGAAGTCAACCGTGTCCTCGTCTATCTCCCCTATCACCTCAAGGGCTATGGGTTTAAGGCGTGCCTCCGTATAACGGTAGGCGGAGGGTGGATCGCCGTCTATGGAGCCGAAGTTCCCCTGCCCGTCTATGAGGGGGTACCGCAGGGAGAAGTCCTGTGCCATACGGACGAGGGCGTCGTAAACGGCCTGATCTCCGTGAGGGTGGTACTTACCTATGACCTCTCCCACGACCGTAGCCGACTTACGGAAGGGACGGTTGGGCAGGAGGTTCAGTTGCTTCATGGCGTACAGGATGCGCCTCTGTACGGGTTTCAACCCGTCCCTCGCGTCGGGTATGGCACGCCCAACAATTACGCTGACCGCGTAGTCAAGGTAGCTCTCCTTAAGTTCCTTCTCTAACGGAATTTCAAAAATTTTGCCCATTTGAGGTGGCTATTATAACGGGGAGGTAGTTCCTTTACATCAACAGGAGGAACGCGACCTTTAACGTTGCCCACGTGTACGCCCCAGCCACCATGTCGTCGGCGACTATTCCCCATCCCCCCGGCATAGATTCTAACCTTCGGGCCGGAAAAGGTTTGACGATATCGTAAAAGCGGAAGAGCAGGAAGCCCGCAAGCAGGATCTTCCAGTTTAACGGAAAGGTCGCGAAGGATAGGTAGAGGGCCACGATCTCGTCTATAACCACCTCGCGGGGGTCCTTCTCACCCACCTCCTCCGAAACTCTCCCGGCGGCCACTACACCTATAACGAGGAGGGCGGCCAGCGTGATGTAGTAATCCGGTCCGGACGTCCCCGTTATCAGGACGAGGGGTACAGCCCACAGACTGCCGAACGTGGCCGGTGCTACGGGTATTTTTCCAACGAACAGTCCGGTGGCGATGAGTCTGTAAAGGAGGTTCACTCGTAGCTCTCCTCCGGAGACGGAAAACTCCCGCTCAGTATATCACCCTTGAACCTCTCAAGGGCCTCCTTCATGATCTCAAAACCGTTCAGGTACTTCCTGACGAACCGGAACTCCATGCCGGGGATAAGGCCGAGGACGTCGTGGAAGACGAGGATCTGGCCGTCAACGTGGGGTCCCGCTCCTATCCCTATTGTGGGTATCCTTATCCTCTCCGTTACGTACCGGGCGCTCTCGGAGGGTACCTTCTCAAGGACAATGGCAAAGGCTCCGGCGTCCTGCAGGGCGAGGGCATCCTTCAGTAGTTCCTCCTTGTCCCTTCCCTGAAGTTTGAATCCACCGTAAACGTTGAACTTCTGAGGGTTCATACCTATGTGGCCCATTACGGGTACGCCGTAGGAGACGAGGCGGGAGACGAGTCCGGCGACCTCCCTGCCCCCCTCAACCTTCACGGCCGCAGCACCGAGCTTCATGAACTTCCCGGCGTTCTCAATCGCCCGCTCCATTGAGGGCTGGTAACTCATGAAGGGCATATCCGCCACAACTAAGGCGTTCTTTACAGTCCGGGCTACCACCCTCACGTGCATTAGCATCTCCTCCATACCGATGGGGAGGGTGCTTTCGTACCCGTGTATCACCATGGCCGCGGAGTCCCCCACCAGTACCACGTCAAAGCCGGCGGCGTCGGCCAGGAGGGCGGAGGTATAGTCGTAGGCCGTTATGGCCGTAATCGGCCTCTTCCCCTTAAGGCCTACCAGTTTCTTTACGGTCATCCTTCCCATATCACTCCCACCTGTACCTCACTACGGGCAGATCCTCCCTGCGGCTCCACTCCGGGAAGCCGTTCAGATATAGCCGGTACTTCTCTCTCGGATACTTCACGTAATCCAATAGCATAAGGAAGAAGGCCGCCTCACGGGGCGTGTTCCCGTAAAAGACGTTCAACCTGACGGGGTCAAGGTTGGGCCTGAGTATGCTGTCTACAAGGGCGCTGTCGGCCATAACGTAGTAAAAGCCCTCTTTACCCTTAACTTTGCGGAAGAAGAAGGTGAAAGGGAGCGAGGTCGCCCCCGGTATGTGTCCCCTGCGGTTGTAAAAGGGGGGTGCTATGATGCCGAAGTAGTAGGGTGGAATACGGCCGTCAACGAGACGGATATCTTTCCTGAGGATAAGCTTCGTGTTCCCGGTTGCGGAGTCCAGAACTTCGGTAAGCATGCTGTCCAGAGAGATGAGGAAACTGCTATCGGGTCGGGCCTTGAGCCTTATTCGTCCCCTCAGACCTTTGCGGTCGCTCACGGGTTTGCCAGCCTCCTTCCACGCCTCAAACCCCCCGTTCAGGATGTAAATCTTCTTGAAACCGAGGTGTTTCAGGACCATGTACAGGGCTGCGACGTTCAGATAATGGTACGTAAGTTTAGCGGAGGAGTATATGAGGATGCTCTCCTTCTGTCTGACTCCGAGGGCCGAGATCCTATCAACGAGGGTGTCAAACTCCGGCATGTGGAAGGGTACGCTGTCCACGGCGATAAGAAAAGCGTCCACAGGGAGGTTTACCGCTCCCGGTATGTGGGCCTCAGCGTACTCTTCGGGGTCGCGCATGTCAACCACCACGCGGGGTTTTACCTTGCCAAAGTCATCGGGTGAAACGAACAGAGGAATTTCCGCGATGAACAGAACGAACATGGAGGCTATTTTACTGTTGTAGGGATGCGGAGTTGGGACCCACCGAACACTTATAAAAAATGGGGGCGTTTAGCCCCCCATTTAACCGGATATCGCAGGCGCTCACTTCTTTTCAGATGCTGCCTTCTTGAGGAACTCTATTATGGCCTTCGCCTCCTCCTCGGAGACGTTCTGGTTGGTCATGGGAACGGAGTACTCCTCCAGGAGTTTCTGGGCTATGGGGTCGTGGAGGATCATACTGTCGGGTTTCATGATCATGTGTTTAAGCCATTCGGGATCACGCTTTAAGGCCACGTCCCTCAGGGGAGGTCCGACCTTCCTGCTGTCAAGATCGTGACAGGCGGTGCATCCCTTCTTATCAAAGATCTCCTCACCCCTCTTAGCCAGAGCCTCGTCGTAGGTCAACTCTTTCGCCTGAGATGTGGTGTCTTCCACAGTTGCGGACGTATCGGCTGCCCCCTCTTCAGGTGAGGTCTTTTCGGACGTGGAGATTGGACCGGCTTTGGGTATGTACTTAGCGGGAAGGTTCACCTTCTTCCAGGACATCATGAGCATGGTCAAAGCCCTCTTCTCCTTCTCGTTGAACCCAAAGTTAGGCATCGTGGACGTAGGGGTTATGCTCTTCGGCTCCTCAAAGTGTAGGAGATGCCAGGAGAAGACGGATAGCGGGAGACCACGACGCCTCATCTCCTCGGCTATGGTACGACCGGAAGGCACTGGTTTTCCGTCCTTTATGACGTAATAAGGTGCATGGATATCAAACATCTCGTGGGACTTGGAGCCTTCGTAGGTAAGGTCCGGACCTATATCTCCGCCCTCTCCGAAGAGCTTATGGCAGGCTATACATCCCTTCTCGTTCCAGAGTTTCTTTGCGAGGTTTATGTACGGTGTACCCGGAAGGGAGTCGTTAAACCTGTGGCATGTGTTACAGTTGATCTCCATGAGGGGCATCTTCTGCCAGTCCTCAAAGGCGTACTCTTTAGCCTTCTCCTTACCGAGCAGAGGTTCAAGCCACCTGACCTTCTTACCCTTCTGGATCACGTGGGCTTCCTTCATATTTGTAGCGTAACCCTGTCCGCCGTGGCAGGTGGTACACCCGTAGTCCTTGAAGGGATGTTTGGCTATGAGGCCGTCCAGATCGGGGTGGGTTCTGAACACCTCGGGTACGTCCTCACCCTCAAGGCCTTTCCACTCGTATCCCATGTGACAGGTTATACACCTGTCCACCCGGTTGTTCAGATCCTCTATCCAGATCTGCTGGACGCCCATCGGCACCTTAGCGGCGGCCTCCGGGCCGAACTTCTTCTCTATGAGCTTCTTGAACTCAACCTGATACTTCTTGTACTCCGGGTTGAGCTCTTTGTAAGTGGCAACTCCGAAGATAAAGGCTCCTATTATGGCTATACCGTATATGAGCCACGAGTCCATGGGGAAGGGGTCGTCCTTGACGTCTGGGAGCTTAGGCCTCTTAGCGGCCGGTTTGGCCGCCGGCTTTTTCGGAGGAGTCTGGGGCTTCTTCTCCTCAGGGTTGTTCGGAACGTTCTTATTCTCCATCTTCAACCTCCTTTTAAATTATCTCCGGAATCTCCGGCCACGCCCACGGCCAGTAGACCTTCCAGTTGGGACCGCGGAAGTACATGGCGAATATTATGAGACCGACGATAAAGATCACGCCGAGGGTGAACACTATGTTCTGGACGGTACGGCTCTTATGGAACCATACACCCGTAGCCTCCGGAGGGGACTTATCAAGGAACGCCCAGATGGTAGCGGCCAGGCCCATGAGGCCAGGTATAACCACACCACCTACGAAACCACCGTTTATGGTGAACCACGGAGTACGGATGGTGGTTATGGCGAGGAGTTCCTGAAGCCAGAGGAAGTACCACGGAGCCTTTGCGGGGTTAGGAGTCCAGCTGGGATCCGCAGGCTCCTCAAGGGGAGAGTCAAGGAAGGTGGCCAGGAACATCACCCACACGAGGGTCGCGAGGCTCACGAGAACTATTCGCCTCACTGCCCACGGGGTAGAGTAGACCGGCTCCTCTCCGGAGGTGTCTATCTGGAGGTCCTTGCGCTTCTTCGCCAGACGGAACTGCTCAACTGCGGCCAGTCCCTCGTCCTTGCGTATACGCCACATGTGATATGAGAACAGTATCAGAACGGCCAGAGGCAACCCCATAACGTGCAGAGCGTAGAACCTTATGAGGGTAGGCTGTCCGAGTTCCGTCCCACCGGCCATAACGAACTTGATCTGGGGTCCAAGGATAGGTACGGATTCGGCTATCTTAACACCGATGGTAATAGCCCAGTAGGCCAGCTGATCCCACGGCAGGAGGTATCCGGTATAGGAGAGCAGGAGAGTTAGGACGAGGAGGATCATACCCACCGTCCAGTTGATCTCCCTCCGGGCCGCGTGACTTACCCCGTTCTTGTAGGCTCCGGTATAGAAGACGCGCATCATGTGAAGGAATACGGCGGCCACCATCATGTGGGCGCCCCACCTGTGCATGTTCCTCAGGAACCATCCCCACGAGACGGAGTACTCCAGATCCTTTATCGTCCAGTAGGCCCTCTCAACGGATGGAATATACAGGAACATGAGGACCACACCGGTTACGGTAAGGATAACGAAGAGGACCCACGATATGGTACCGAGCCAAAGGCTGTAGGACCAGCTAAGCGACCTCTTCGTCATACGAGGGGGGAACCAGTGGAGCCAGAAGTTGCGGGTTATGGCCTTACCGGCTTCGGCCCTGTCTGCGGGATCAAAGGTCCATACCAAAGCCCTCCATACCTTGTAAAGACGCTCTTTAAGGCTCATTTTCCACTACCTCCTTAAGCGAGTTTGAACTTCCAGCCCTTTTCTACCTCTTTTGAGGTGTCCACTATAAGCATCCCTGTAGCGGGATCTATCTCAAGGTAGTACCAAGGTAGGCCTCTTGGAGCGGGTCCAGCGTATATTGTGCCATCTCCCGCATAGTAAGAGCCGTGACACGGACAGTGGAACTCCCACTCCTCCTTTATTTCCAGGTTCCCCACCTTCAGGACCTTGGGTTCGGGGAGCTGGACGAAGTTAACGGTACACCCGAGGTGCTGGCAGATGGCGGATATGGCCCATACCTCGTTTCCCTTTTTGAATACGAAGAGTCTCTGTTCGGGGAAGAAGTTGACCCCATCGGCCAGATCTTCCGGCTTTCCGAGTCTGAACCTCTTGGGAGGTTCGTACAGCACGTTCGGCCAGAGAGAGCGGGCAAAACCGGCAAACACGCCGCCCAACACACCGTAACCCACAAGCCGCCCGATGTTCTTCAATACCTCCCTGCGCTTCTTCTTGACGTCAGACATAAGCGGGTATTATATCATAGATAAAACCACCCGTGAAGGGAATTTCCTGCATAAAGTTTTCCTCTCGTATTCAGTTTACAGGATAAAACCCCGCAACAGCGCGAAAAATCGTCAGTTTTCCGTGTGTAAAGTGTACTGTCAGGTGTCGGACTTCGCCTTATCTTCAAAGGCAAACCCTTCGGGGTTTCCGATAGCCCTGAGGATATTGAGGACGTCCGCCGTCTCCCTCACGTCGTGGACACGAAGTACATGAACACCTTTGAGGTACAGGTAAGCGTGTACACCGAGCGTAGCGTAAAGCCTATCTTCCGGATCCTCGTATCCGAGAACGGCCTTTATGAAACTCTTTCTGGATACTCCGTAGAGTACGACGAAGCCACTCTCCACAAAGCGATCGGCGTGTTTTATAAGCAGGAGGTTATCAACCGTCCGTTTACCGAAACCTATGCCCGGATCTACGCATATATGCTTCTCTCCGATCCCCAAAGACAGGGCCGCCTCCACCCTCTCCATCAGTTCCCTCTCAACGTCGGCGACCGGGTCTTCGTAGTACGGGTTCCTCTGCATATCCTTCGGCTTTCCCCGGATATGGTTCAGGACTACTCCCGCCCCGTAATCTGCGGCCACCCGGAGGATGTCCGGGTCAAACTTCCCTCCGCTTATATCGTTCACGATGTGCGCCCCGGCCTCAAGGGCCTCCCGGGCAACGCTGGACTTGTACGTGTCCACGGATATAACGGCGTCGGGAAACCTCTCCGAAATGGCCCGTATAACGGGGATCACCCTCTTTATCTCCTCCTCCTCTGGAACGGGGTCCGACCCCGGTCGTGTACTCTCACCCCCTACGTCCAGTATAACCGCCCCCGCGTTCAGCATCTCCCCTGCCCTCCTCAGGGCGGCGTCCGCATCGGGGACACGGCTCCCCGGAAAGAAGCTGTCCGGGGTCACGTTGAGTATGCCCATTATCAGGGTGTCCGATACGTCCAGTTGCTTATCCCTTATCTGCCAGAGGTTCCTTCTTGCCACGTTTTACCTCCTTCCCGTTGAGGATTATCACGTACTCTATGTCGCTTACCCTTGAGACCATGGCCGTGGCCGAGCAGTACCTGTTCAGAGAAAGCCCCACCGCCCTCTCAACCGCCCTCTGCGGGACGTCCCCCTCAACGGTGTAGGTTATGGTTATGTGCGTGTATATCCTCGGATGCTCCTCCCTCCTCTTTCCCTCAACCACCACCTCCATCCCAAAGGAGTACCTCATCTTGCTCAGGATACTCTGAACGTCCATGGCCGTACATCCACCGATGGATACGAGCATGAGTTCCATGGGTGAGAGGGCCCCTTTCCCTATCCTCAGCCTTCCCGAAGGCACCTCAACGTTAAAACCCTCCCCGTCAAGTTTGAAGACCGCCGTACGGATATCCATAGTCGGGTATTCTAAAATTGTACTATCTTCATTCGCCTCTTGATGGGCCTCTGGGAGAGAACGGCGAGCATCGTGATACCGAACCACGTAACGGAAGCGTCGGGGGGATCGTAGTTCCCGTATATCCAGAGGGCGTACCACACCTCCGTAACCGCCAGTATACCGAAGGCGAGGGTTCTGAGAACCCACGCCCTGTCAAACAGGGCAGCCCTCACCGTGGTCAGGACGTTGACGGAGGCGAAGAGAACGTACAGTACGTTAAAGAAGGATCCCATGGGGTTCTGGTTAAAGGGGTAGAAGTTGAAGGCAAGTATGAAGGCCGTCAGTATGGACAGGATGGCGAGGACGATGGACGACGATAGGGTTAAGGTTGAGTTTGACTCCCACAGATGGCTCAAATTTCCGGCAAAGAGCAGGAGGTAAAATCCACCGTAAAAGATGTCCCCCAGATAGGGGAAGAAAGGGGGAGTAAAGGGGGTAGATACGTTCAGGGCCTGATGAATGGCAAAGAAAAGGAAGGCCACACCCCACACCTTTTCAAAGAAACGCCCTATCCTCAGCATGATGAAAGCGGCGAATAGGTTTACTACGAGGCCACTGAAGTAAGAGTAGTCGGAGATGATCTCTTTAGCCCACGGAGAAACTGCAGATATCCCTATCGTCACGAACACCAGAACCAGCTTCAGTACTTCCACGACGAGGAGATATTATAAGCTCGCACCCGTACGTCCTTAAAATACGGCCGTTATGCTCAAAAGGATTTCGGTATTAGCGGGTATCCTGATGCTCACGGTGGGGTGTTACTCCTCGTACTCCGGCGGGTATTACGGGGGTGATATACGGGTGGAGGTAAGCAGGGGGGATACTTCCTCCGTTCCCCTGGATAGTACGTACGTTGAGGCATTTGCCGACCCCGATTTCACGGTGCTGGTCAAGAGGAGTACCGTGGAGTACGTTTACCCCGATGGTCTTGTGGCGGTAATTCAGGACTTCTGGTTGCCCGACGGAACGTACTACGTCAGGGCGTGGAAAGACGCAGACGGGGACGGTACGGTATCTTCGGGGGATCTTTACGGTATCTTCTGCGGAGAGGGGGTGTACGAATGTCCGGAACCTGCCCCGCTCAGCGTGGAAATGGAAGGGTACTACTACCGCGATATACGCGTGGATATAACCGTGAAGAGAATCGTAACCCGGAGGAGGTGAAGCATGCTGATATCCTTTATATCTCAGGTGATCGTGAACCCTCCCGGTTATCCGGAGTACTACGAACCTTACCGCCTCCTCATAGGCCCCACCGCCGGGGTACTGCCAGACGGGGCCATCTGGTTCCACGGGGGTACCTTCCTTGACAACCAGCTTAAAGATTACGGTATATGGCACGGTGTATTTACCGTGGGAATCGGTGGGGTGGCCGAGGTGCAGCTATCCATGAACCGACTGTTGAGTAACCTCCCCTCATACCCCTGGACCCAGATAAACGAGGTCTCCTCCGCCATGAAGTTATCCGTAATCAGGCTCCAGCGCGTGGGTCTGGCCGTCCAGCTTCGGGTCTCCCCGGGGGTGGTCAACGAGGTACCCGACACCATCGTCCTGTTCGCCCCCCATCCCGTTTACTACGGCTTCGTCAGGAAGTACACTACGCGTACGGCCTACCTGACCGTACCCCTGACCGTCAGATTCAGAAGGTTCTCCCTATCCATCGGGGCGGGTATAGTCCAGTTCGGGACACTTATGGAGATGCGAGATTTACCTCCCCTTCACGGATGCGAAGCCGGGGTTCTGTGCGACAGCTTGAAGTCGTGGCTCTCTACGGAACCTTTTAGAAGCACTAAGGAGGAAAGCGTACTTACGACCTACAACGGTTACGTCGGTGGCACCTACGGATGGAGGGATAGGACGGACCTCCTCCTTGAGGTCAACTTACATCCCCGTTTCCTCTACAGGGGTATGTTCAAACGGACAGGTGCAACGGGATACGATAGGTACTCGCCCGGGAACAGGGTACCCCGCGACACGGCTGTAGCAGTTATACGCACGTTTGCGGGTGTAAGACACTCCTTTTCACGGAACTTCATCGTTGATGCCGGAATAGTCCTCCCTTACGACACCGGCCTCCCTCCGGGGGACAGGTTGAACCTGCTCAGCGCTACCCTCTACCTCAACCTGCACGTGATCCTGTCCTTGAAGGATCTTGAGTTTTAGATGGATCTGCTCCTGTGCCTCAGGGCGTAGCTTATGAGATCTTCTACCTTCTGGAAGCCTTCCTTCAAGGCCTGAGTCACAAGAAGTCTGGCCTGAGGGTAATCCATTCCGAGGGTAGTGAGGGCCTTTATGGCTTCGGATATGGCCGTATCCTCCTCAATTTCCGGCAGGGCCACGTCTTTAAGGGCGAATATCACCATCTCAGCCTTCTTCGTACCCAGGCCCCTGACCCTCTTGAGGAGGCTCACGTTCCCCGTACGGACGGCCATGGCCAGCTCCTTCAGGGTTAACTCCGACAGTATCCTCAGGGCCATGGAGGGGCCAATACCCGGAACCTCAAGCAACGTTCTAAAAACCTCCAGCTCCTCTTCCTCCCGGAAACCGTACAGGTCAAAGCCCGTCTGCTGACTAAAGACCGTATGGACGTAGAGGAAGATCTCCTCCCCCTCCGCCGGTACGTGTGATAACGGCATCCTGACGGAAAAGGTTATACCGGAGGGGGTATCTATTAGGACGGAACCGTCCCGGACCTTTATCACCCTGCCTCTCAGTCCCGATATCATATCACTTCAGTATGTAGTTCGCCGCCGCAAGGGCGTCCGTGACGTGATCCGGCACGTCCTCGTTCAGACCGTAGACGCTCTTGAGCATGTACGCGACCTGCTCTTTCGGGGCGTTCCCGAACCTCGTGGAGGAGAGTTTGAGACGGGACGGGGATACCTCTATCAGGTTTACCCCGGCATCCCTGAGGGTTATCAGTATAACACCCCGTACGGCACCGAGCAGTATGGCCACCTTCGGATTCCTGTGGTATATGATGGCCTCCATAACTGCTCTTTCCGGTTGGAACTCTTCAACGATTCTCAAAAGGGAGTCCCTTATCACCGACAGACTCTCCGCAAGTTCCCCCTTCGTCCTTATGACGCCCCACCCCTTTACCTCCCTGCCTTCAACCACGATCCACCCCGTAGCCCGAAGGGAGGGGTCTATACCCAGAACCCTCACGCCACCTTTTCAAGGATTGAGGTGTCTATGTCAAAGTTGGCGTAGACCTGCTGGACGTCGTCGTGATCCTCAAGGGCCTGGTAGAGCTTGAGGATGGTTTCTGCCGTCTTACCCTCAACTCTGACGGTGTTCTGGGGTAGCATGGTGACCATGGCGGAGGATATCGGTATTCCGGCCCTCTCTATCGCCTCCTTAACCGTGGCGAAATCTTCCGGCGAGGTCGTTATCATCCACATATCCTCCTCTTCTTTGACGTCCTCTGCTCCCGCCTCCAGGGCCACCTCGTAAACCGTGTCCTCGTCCACCTTGTCCTTCTCGATGTATATGACACCTACCTCGGTAAACTGCCACGCTACGCTACCCGGAGAGGCGAGGTTCCCTCCGTACTTAGAGAATATGTGTCTGAGTTCCCCTGTCGTACGGTTGCGGTTGTCCGTAGTGGCCTTTACCATGAAGGCGACTCCTCCCGGACCGTACCCCTCGTACACCACCTCCTCGTACTGTACGCCCTCAATCTGTCCCGTCCCCCGTTTTATTGCCCTCTCTATGTTGTCCCACGGCATGTTGGCCTCTTTGGCCTTCTCTATGGCGAGCCTCAGGCGGGGATTGGTGTCGGGGTTACCGCCTCCGAGCCTTGCCGCAACCTGTATCTCCCTTATCAGCTTGTTGAAAACCTTGCTCCTTCTGGCGTCCATCCGCGCCTTCTTGTGTTTGATCTGCGCCCATTTACTGTGTCCTGCCATTCTCCATATTATAAACCTGAAAAGGGGTAGGAGGAGGATAAAGAATGAGCAAGAAGGATCTGCTACGCGAAGCAGAGCGACAGGCGGGCAGCAGAGACGCCCGCATCACAAGGATGAACGCCCTGTCCAGGGCGGTGGAATACGCTCACATGATACACCTTCAAACTGGAAGAGTCCCTGATATAGCCGAGATCACCCAGTACGCCCACCAGTTCCTTCAGTTCATATATGAACCCACGATGCGGAAGATAGAGGAAGACCTAAAAGCAGAAGCAGAGAAAGAAGCCCGGACCGTACCCCCACCGCCCCTCAAGGTCGCCGATGCGGATCTACCTTTTTAATACAGGGAGGTGAATTATGACGATAGCGGAGCAGATTCGGAATGGCCGTGTTTCCCTGAAATATGCTCTGCTTTACAGCCGTACTATGTTTCCGGCCCTGTACAGTGTGATAGAAGGCCGCACATGGACAGTAAAGCCTTCCCCGGACGAGAGTAAGGAAGATATAGCCATACGACATGTCCTTAAGGGACTACAAGGAGCCGGCTATTTACGTATGGTCTGGGTAGGCCAAAGAGTGAAGTTCCTCCCCACTCAAAAGCTTCTGGATGACCTTGAGAAGGCTGCCGCCGAACTCCACAACCGCCCTGCCCGACAGCTCCTCGTTGAACGCCTTCTAAAGAGACTCAAGGCCCTGTACTTTGGAGAGCAAGACCATGAAAGGGGATCTTAGGCAGTGGTCCAAGTCCTATCAAGGCATAAGGGCCTGGAAGGAATGGGAAACAAGCTTCCCCTTTTACGTCCCCGAAGCCATAGAAGACGTTCTCCTATACCTGAAAGAGAGAACCGACGAGAAGAGGGAGAATGCGCCCATTGACATAGGCGGTACGATTCACGAAGAAGAGAGGAGAAGAGTGTTCGTCAACTTCTTCCTCGGTTCTCGTTTCCACGCTACCATAAAGGTGTCGTGGAGGGACGATGCTACCCTGTTGAGCATGAAGATGGAGGAGTGCATACACGAGAGATTCTCTGAATACGACCACGAGTACTTTGAAAACCTTGCTGGCGGAATAGAACTCCTCGCAGGTATGTACCGGGACCTCGCTAAGATAATCTACGCCGCAAAAACGATAGTAGACGCCAGAAGCTACGACCCCGACAAAGAGCCTCCGGAATCTCGCCCGGTTACCCATTCACCCGACAACCGCAGTTTTGACGACCTGAAAGACCTGTACGAACACACCGAGATAAGGCCTGCGAGACATATGCAACTCTGGATAGACAGAATACCCCCAGAACGAGCGTGCGAAGTCGTAAGGGTTATAAGCCACATCCTAAACATAAAGTACGCCAGGGGGTTCGTAGCCACAAGAGAGGTGGGGGCAGAGTTCAAACATGTAGGCTATAGATGGTATAATGTCCTCGTTAGCGCGGGGGATAGAAACCTTGTCGCGGAGATCGTTTATACTCCTGACCTCGGCGTCGTTTCTGTGGACCTGAACGAAGAAGCCAACGAGTGGTTCAGCTTTGACCCGCTAAGAGAAGAAACCGTGAACGCTTACGCCAACTACCTAAGAGAGGTCGCCAAAAATCTGAAAGACTATTCAGTAATTTTTGAAGAGTTGGTCACTACCCTTAAGCAGCTGGAAAGGTATGCCATCTATAGGAAGGAGGGAGAAAATGCTTAGATGGGGCCACCTAAAGGCCTATCTGGAGGGCCGCATATCCTTCGGCGAAGCCTACCCCCACAGCCGCATTCTGCGGCGTGTAGTCGCCCGCATACTTGAGAACGCCGAATTACCGGACGAAGACGCCCACGGGGTGAATAACCTCT
>WFXS01000101.1 GCA_015490465.1 Caldifarciminota bacterium | reverse complement strand
CGGGCGACGGGATTCGAACCCGCGACCCCCAGCTTGGGAAGCTGGTGCTCTACCCCTGAGCTACGCCCGCCCGAGGGAAATATTTTAAGGCCGAAGGCTCGCTGACTTAAGGTTCACGTGGATACTCTGAGTTGACCGGCTACGATATCACGGTGTAGTTAATGTTACCCGTTCTGTGGACGCCATATTGCCCCCTCTTGATGGTTTCAGCCTTAAAATGCCGTTATGCAACCATTTTGTGTTATAAGAAAATTTGTCCAGAGAATGGATAACAGTACCTGTTATACCGGAACTTTGTTCCCCCTGATGGCATTCCTGATCCTTCCCGCTGCACTGTCCGCCCAGATACACCACTGGGAGCGTACGAATCCGGGAGGTGGAGGCGCCTTCAGTACGGTTGACGCAGGTCCTACGGGCATTATCTTAGCAGGAAGCGACCTGAGTGGGGCCTACCGCAGCAGGGACGGCGGTCGGACGTGGGATGTGATCGGTGCGAGTAGGGGACTAACCGAAACGCACGTATCCGGTGTAGGGTTCCACCGTTTCAACGGAGATATACTGTTTATCGGAACGGAGAACGGCCTTTTCAGGAGCGGCAACGGAGGCGACACCGTGGTGAAGGTACTGGCGTCGGGGTACATAACGGACATAGAGTTTGCTACGGACCGGCCCCATATCGGTTATGCGGCCTATCACCCGGCCTGGGATATGCCCGGAGGGGAGATATACAGGTCCACGGACAACGGCCTCACGTGGAGTCAGGTCAGTACTAACCTTCCCGATAGTATTCACATTCTAAAGATTGAGGTTGATCCGACGAACGCTGACGTCGTCTACGTTCTCACTGGCAACGGCAGATTCGTGTGTGGACCCGCAGACGTCTTCAAAAGCACCGATGGGGGAATAACGTGGGTGAACCTGACCCCCTCCCTGCCCGAAGTACTTGACTTCGCTATTGATCCGACGAACCCGCAGGTACTCTACTTAACGACGATGAACGCCGATTGCAGCGCCCCGTGGTACTGGACGGATCTGGATGGATACCTGTACAGGAGTACTGACGGCGGAAGCACGTGGGGAACACCTTTGTACAACCTGACGGGGGTTATATTCCTTGACCCGTCCGACTCCGCGACCATCCGGCTGATAGATCCACGGGAGCCTTATCCATGGAACCCAACGGCAGGCACCTGGACGTCTACGGATGGGGGTCATACCTTCGTCAAAACGGGTGACGTGAACGACTGGGACACGTTTTTCAACACGGAGTACGTTTTCATTTACAGTTCCAGCTACAACGGTATCACAAAGACCCTCGGCAGGGACCTGTCCGACCCCAACACCATCTACTGGGTCAACTCGCAGTGGGTGTTCAAAAGCACGGACAACGGGAGCGTATTCCAGAACGTATTTACGGATGAGGTCTCTCCCGGATGGTGGAGGAGCCGTGGGATTGATAACGTGGACGTCTTAGACATAGCCATAAACGAGAACCATCCCGACACCATCTTCATCACCTACTTTGATATGGGGATATGGAGGAGCTTTGACGGGGGAGAGAGCTGGCAGAGTTGCAACGACACCGTGTTTACGGACGGCTGGTACGGTCAGGGCGGAAACTCCCACACTATCCTTTCGGATCCGGACCGGCCTAACGTGGTATGGGCATCCCAGTCGGAAAATCAGAACGGTGAGTATCCCACCTACCTGATCAAGAACACGAACACGGGTGAAAGGACAGACTGGGTGGCCTCTCACAGTGGGTTACCTCTGCAGGAGATCATCGGATTATCGCTGGACAGGACGAGTCCCGTGGGCAACAGGACCCTATACGTGACGGCCATGGGGGACGTGTACAAAAGTACGGACGACGGCGCCACCTGGACCATGGTTCTGGACTGTGATGGGTGCCGGTTCACGGCCGTGGATCCCTTCAACGGGCAGATCGTCTACGCCGGAGGGGAGGAGGGGGTATGGCGTTCCACGGACGGAGGTGCTACGTGGGTTGATATAAGCCTTCCGGAGATGAAGGCGTCTCCGGGTAGCAACTACTGGGATTACGGGTCCTACGATGGGGTCTTTGATATTGAGCCGGATCCGGACCGTCCCGGTCGGGTTTACGTAACGGTGCTGGGTGCGGGTAAGGGGCTGTACCGGAGCGACGACCACGGGGATACGTGGGTGAAGATACTGGCTGACGACTATATGAGGAAGGTGGCCGTGGTACCCGGACATAACCATATCATTTACGCTACATCATCTTCGGCCATATCGGAAGGGGGATACGACCCGGCATCAAACGGGGTGTGGTTCTCAAGCGATACGGGGAGGACATGGAGCCGCCAGAATCAGGGGATGGCGTGGCCCTTTGCCCTGACCGTTGCGGTGAGTTTGAACCCCTCTCCCGTGGTGTTTGTGGGGTCGCCGGGTACGGGATATCAGAAGTCTCCGGTGCCGATCCCAACCCGGACCGAAGAGGATCCTCCGAAGTCCGCCGGAATCAGGGTATCCTTTGTCAGTGAAGCGGGGAGGATCGTGGTTGAGAGCGACGTGCCTTATAAACGGATAAAGGTTTTCAGCGCTGCAGGAAGGCTGCTGATGGTGGAGGAAGGTTTTGCTTTGCGCAGGGTAGTTGATATTTCCACACTGGGCCGGGGGATGTACTTCGTGGAACTGGAGGGTGTGGGATCGTACCTGAACGGGGTATTTAAGGTACTCAAGCGGTAGGCTACTGGCTCGTGGCTCAGTGGCTATGCTGCTTGCCCGACGAACCGGCCCGGAACCGGTATTTCACTTCAGGAGGAACTTCTGCTCCTCGTTCTCAAGCTCCTCAACCTCCTTTACCTTCGTCCTCTTGAAGTTCCGGCTGTAGGAGTAGGAGAGGGAAAGGGTTATGACGGGTTTGGCGTACTGGGTTGTGGCGTGGCGGTAGAAGTTCTCGCCCGTTACGGTCAGGTCCTCCTTAAAGAGGGGGACGGGGTCGGTGATGCCGGCATACACGTTCAGCCCTCTAATGCTGAAGCTGGCACCTATGTCCAGATAGTGGTACGGAGCCACGCTTCCCCACACCAACCCGTAGGCTCCGGAGTATCCGTATCGCACCTGAAGCCGGACCGAACTCAGGTTTAGGCTCAAGGCGGCGTAGGCCGCCAGGTAATCGGAGGATACGTCCTCGTACTCGTAGCGCATGGGCGATACGCCCCCCATAACGCCGACGAGACCCATAAGGAAGGCCTGAAGGGAGAGGTCAAGGCCGTACTTCCTGCCGTAGCCCTTTGAGGATACGAAACGGTAGAGCGTTACGTCGTAGCCCTCAAACTTACTCTCCCTGACGTCCTGTACGTTTTCGGTTATGTCGTAGTACGCCTCGGCCGACAGGGATATGGGACCAAAGGCCCTGATCGCCCCCAACTGTGCCTTGTAGTAGTACTCCGGAAGGAGGTTGGGATTGCCGAGCTGGATCAGATAGGTGGTCTGGACGACGTACATCGGGTAGATCATGTAGTAGGGTGACCTCCATATCCTTCGGCTAAAGGTCGCGTATATCTGACTTCCGGCAAAGATCGTACTGACATGGAGGGATGGGAAGAGGTCCAGGCGGTTGATCTTTATGGTGTTCATGGAGCGGTCGGTGTACTCCGCCCTTAAGCCGAGACTGTAGTTGAAGCGGCCCACCTCGGAAGTGTAGAGCAGGAAGGCGGAGTGTATGTCCCTCTTGTATTTCAGGGTTTGGGGCGGTATGTCGGGGTAGGATATGCTCCCCAGAGCCTCCGTCGTGTCCAATCTGGATCCCCTTGATGGGTAGAGCTTGAGACCTAACCTCAGGTTCTTCAAGGAGTACTTGAGGGACAGGTACCCCCGGTAGGACTCCCCGTATCCGACCGTCTTTATTCCATAACCCGTGGTGGTATCCACCAAGTAGCTCATAGCACGGGGATAGTAGGAGGCGTAAATCTCAAGGTTCAGCAGACCGGACAGGAAGTTTCTGGTGTGGGTAAGGGAGAGGAAACCTCTCGGTTTCCTTTCAAGCGAATGCTCGTAGAAGTTGCCTTCGTTTATCCCCTCCCTAACGGTCGGGATGGTTACGCCGTACTCGTTGAAAGCCCCACCCACTTCCAATTGGGTGGCCTCGGTCTGAAAGCCTGCGGATAGCCTTAAAATTCTACTGTACTGGTCCCAGATGCCCCTAACCTTTAGGGTGTCCCCTTCGTACACCATCACCTCTTCCCGTTTGAACTTCGTACTGTTCTTTTGGGCGGAGAACTTTACGAAGTAGGAGACCTTATCAAGCGATAGGTAGGCGGCTAAGTTCCCCTTCAGGGTACCGTGGTTGTTGCCCGTCACGTCCGCCGATAGACTGTAGCCCCTGCTCCTGCGTTTCTTCAAGATTACGTTTATTATGGCGCTGCCCTCGGCGTCGTACTCGGCAGAGGGGTTGGTTATCAGCTCTATCCGCTCTATCTGCGAGGCCGGTATGTCCTTTAGGGACAGGTTCGTGGGATGTCCATCAACGAATAGGATGTAGTTGGAGCTTCCCCTTATCTTCACGTTCCCCTGCATGTCCACATCAACACCGGGGACGCTTCTAAGGACGTCCGAGGCGTTCCCTCCACGGCTAACTACATCCGCAGACGGGGTTATAACCTTCCTGTCCACTTCGTACCTCACCTTCTGAGGTGTGGCCTCTACGACCACTTCTTCTATCTTTATGGGCAGTGAAGAGAGGGCTATCGTACCGATGTTAGTGTCCTTCCTTATCTCCAAAGGGCCGATGAAGGTCTTCCTGTAACCTATGAAGTCTGCGGAGATGAGGTATTTGCCAGCTTTAACGTTTTTGAGGACGAATACTCCCTTCTCATCCGTGTATGTGCCAGTCAGTTTGGACGTATCCTTTGGGTTATGGAGCATCACTACGGCGTAGGCCATGGGTCTGCCGCTTTCCGAGTCAATTACCTTACCGGATATCGTGAGACCTATAACCGTACCTATCACCTTTTAACCTCCTTTTTCTTCCATGAGAGTTAACCTTCTGTCAAAGTACTTTTCGTATTCCTCACCTCTGTGCATAATGACCACTAAGGTTGAGCCTTTGGTCCTTTCAAAGATGGTGCGCATGATCTCCCTCGCACTTTCCCTGTCCACGTTTGCCAGCGGCTCGTCAATGACATATAGGTTAGCCTTTTTGGATAGAGCCAAAGCCACTCCGAGCTTTTGCCTCTGACCTGCGGAGAGTTCGTGCGGATACTTGTCCTTGAGATCCTTTAGGGAAAAGCGTTCAAGTATCTCCTCGTCTTCCACAAGATCACCTACCTTCAGAGGTGGGAACTCAAGGGGTAGAGTCAGGGAGGATACACCTCCCTTGAGTAGTACTACCTTACCTTGCGAAGGTTTCAAAAGACCCGATATTATGTTGGCTAAAGTGGTTTTTCCCGAACCGTTTGGACCAGTCAAAAGGACCTTTTCACCAGGGTTAATAGTCAAGTTGAAGTTTTTGAGTATCTCCTTGTTGTTATAGGAAAAACTCACATCCTTAAGAGTAAGCCTTTCACCCCGAGGAAGTGGGGTTGCATTTTCTAAGTTTTTGAACTCATCTATGCGCGAGATTATGGCCAGAAAGCGGCTAATTTCTCCTATTTTGGATATGGTTCCCATAACAGAATCTACGGCTCTCCAGAAGGTATTCGTGAAGGCCAGAAATCCCCCGAAGGTCAATCTCCCGATGAAGACCATATACCCCGACACGACCATGGATACGGTGGTGCTGACGTTCATAATCAGGTAGTTCAAGAAGGTGTAGGTCTGGATGGATTTGTAAGTTTTGTAGTTGCGATCAAGGAACTCCCCAATTTTTCTCCGATAAAGCGAAGCAACTTTGTTTATAAGCTCAAAAATCTTAACTATTTTGTAGGACTTTACTATTCTTACGAAAGCATCCATAAACTCTCCCTCTGCTTCCCTTTCTACTTTTGAAAGCTCCTGTATTTTTTCTGTTAGGCGGGAGGTTATGTACATCACCGGTGGTACCAAAAGCAAAAGTAGCAGGGTGGCTTCCCAAGACAGGTAAATTAGAACTCCTAAAAACGAGATAGACCTAACAACGTTCCTGAGGGCCCACGTAAGGGTATCCAACATCGGTACCATACCCTCCAGGACGTCCCCGTAGATCCGACTTATGAAGTACCCTTCCCCCTTTTCTATCACGTGAGCGTATTCCTTGTCGTAGTACGTACGGAGTAAGTCAGAAGAGATCCTCTGAGCTAGCCTATTTCCTAAACTCTTCTGCCAGAGCGAAAGAAAGAACTCCCCAACTATCAGTACTACCGCGACAAGAAGATATGCGAGGGATATGAGAACGAACATGTGGAAGCTCTTTTTTATAATGGCCTCATCAAACAGAGCCTTTAACAACAGCGGGTGCGCTATGGCCTCCATAGCGGTGGAGATAGCTATCGCCGTAGCCAAAAGCGCGAACTCAAGACGATAACCCTTCAACAAACTCCAGAACTTACTCATTTTCTACCTCATCTAACATAAAGTCAGCCCTATCTCGGTGTATAAGGCGGTAAAAGGTGCGCATTATACCGGCGACACCGGTGGCGTAGTCGCAGGACACCTTAAAGAGTCCCTCTCCGGGAAAGGCTAGCTTTCCATCCACATCTATCGGAAACAGTGTCATTACTCCCGAAAGAGGTAGATACGGCAGAGGGATATACCCATAGAATTGTGTAATGGAAGAAGGAGGTAGGAGCATGAGGAAGGTAGCAGGAAGAAGGAGGAAGATGAGCAAAGAAGAGGAGAGGATGAGGGAGATGGCATACGAGATAGTGAAGGGGATAGGATTTGGGAAGGCAATAGTTCTGCTATACGAAGAAGCGATGAGAGGGGAAAGGGAGAGATACAGGGAGGAGCATCCGGAGGATCCGAGCAACGGGTACTACGAAAGGGAGGTGAGATTGTTAGGGGAGAAGGAGAGGGTAAGGGTACCGAGGACGAGAAAGGGGGGCTTTCGTAGTACGTGGCGTATCGTATAGTGAAATTCTAAAGCTGTTCACCCTTATAATGGCGGGTGAAGGAGGTATAAAAAGTAGAGTAAGTGGCGTAGCGAAGGGAGGTCGTTAAGCCCGTCCCCGGGAGAG
The DNA here is from genome assembly GCA_015490465.1 of Caldifarciminota bacterium. GTDB lineage: Bacteria > Hydrothermota > Hydrothermia > LBFQ01 > LBFQ01 > JAADCS01. The sequence continues at coordinate 71 of WFXS01000101.1, read as the reverse complement.
AGACAGAGGAGGCAGGGGAGGGGCAGGGAGCCGCCGGGAAGTGCGTGCCTACAGCGGGTGGTCGCCTGAGG
>WFXS01000100.1 GCA_015490465.1 Caldifarciminota bacterium | reverse complement strand
TCTTCTCCGCTTCGTCTACCATATTTAACACCACGACCATCGGTATACCCATCTCGGCCAGCTCAAGGGTCACGTGGAGGTTCCTCTCAAGGTTTCCCGTATCAATTACGTTGACCACAACGTCGGCGTCGGACAGGAGGAGTTCCCGAAAGGTTATCTTCTCCTCAAGGTTGTTGGGAAGTATATCGTACGTTCCGGGCAGGTCTATCAGCTCCATCGTGATCCCCTCGTACGTGAGGATCGCCGATAGTTTCTCAACCGTTGTCCCCGCCCAGTTACTCACCTTCAAATTCGCCCCCGCGAGGGCGTTTATAAGGGTACTCTTCCCCGTGTTGGGGTTCCCCACAAAGACGACTTTAAGCGTTCTCTTCCTCTCCATTCTCAACCTTTACGAGTACAAATCTGGCACTGTCCCCCCTTATGGCCACGAGGCTGTTCCCGACCATCACCTCTATGGGGTTCCCGAAGGGACCCCTGCGCAACACCCTAACCTTCGCCCCAGGGTATATCCCCATAGATACCAGCTTCCTGCGGAACACGCCGTTCCTTCTGAGGGCTACGACGGTTCCGGCGTTCTCAAGTTCATTCAGGTTCACTACCTTCACGCCGTATATTCTAATCCCGATTAACTTTGTCAGGTTTAATTTCCGAAGGAGAGGTTTGCACGCACGGTTCGGGTTTAAAATTTCCCCCTCGCCACCCTAGCTCAACCGGCAGAGCGGCTGATTTGTAATCAGCAGGTTGGGGGTTCGAGTCCCCCGGGTGGCTCTTTTAACGGCGGAATGTTACGAAGGTTTTTTCTTCTACTTGCGGTCGGGGTTTCCGGATGTGCCACGACGGAGGAGATGGAAGAACGTACCGTAGAGTACGCCTTCTCTCCCGATTTTGACCTGAAGGAGATCCGTACCCTCGCGGTTATACCCTCCGTGGCGGCCGACACCACCGACTCTCTGACCAACCTCCTCCTCAGGGAGATCAGGGGTAAAACTTACTCCCTCCTGATAGGTGAACTCATGAAAGTCCCCTCCTTTGACATAGTTGAGAGGAAGGACATAGACCGGATCATAGAGGAGCTGGAGTTCTCCCATTCTCCCTATGCCATGCGCCGGAACGCCCCCAAACTGGGTAAACTTCTGGGCGCCGACCTCGTGGCCTACTTCTCCGTTATTTCCGTGGAAAGGGTGGTCTACCCCTTCGGCGAATCTGAGATCGGTTGGACGTACAGGCTCACGGGTTCCCTGAAGATCGTGGACGTGGAGACGGGGAGGTTGCTCTATCAGGCCACGGCTGTAGATGAGGGGACGGATGCGGTGGAGGTGTTGAAAGGAGTAATAAAGAGAACCGTTTACCCTCTCAGGAAAAGGTTATCACCCTGAACCTCATCAGGGCGAAGTAGAGCAGTATCGCTATCACGCCGAGAACTGCACCGACCTTAAGGTCGTACGCGAACCTGACTATCAGGGATACGTGAAGGAGTACGACGGGAAGGTAGAGCATAGGTGAGAACCTGCTCCTTCCTCCGAGGATGGCCGGGAAGATTATGGGAGCATGGGCGAATATCATACTGAAGACGAAACCGAGGGTGATCGCGTGTATACGGAGGTCGTAGGACAGGTTCAGGATAAGGGCTACCCCCCCGAGGGCGAGCCACACGTACCCCGAGATCAGGGTCAGGGCAACGAACCTTACGAGACCGGATGCCCTTAGATTGCGGGTGGCGACGTCGTAGTAGAAGAGCCATAGGGCGAGGAGGACGTAAGAGATGCCGATGATCACTTCGGACCCGGATATTACGCCGATAACGGACAGGATCACGGGGATATAGAAGGTACCCATTACCCCCCTCTTCGGTATAAGGAGTATGGAAAGCTCCAACCTCTCCCCGGCTATGGTGAGGACGAGAAACATGAGCCAGTAATGGAGAACGTAGGTTATGGGAACGGAAAAGGCGTAGAGCAGGTTCCCGATAGCCAAAAGGAGGGCAGCGACCCCCATAACTACCCACTGGGGCTTACGGCCGTACCGGACCGTTAGATAGGCGAACACACCACCCATAACGAGGGCGCCCACGAAACCTGTGAGCATGAAGACCGGAGAGTAGAGAGAGAGGAAGGAGGCGATGAACAGGAGAGGGGGGGCGAGGTAACTCCAGAGTTTCTTTATGGCGACGGCCCTCTCAAGGGCTATGAGACTTCCGAGGAAACCCACAACCATAACCTGAGCGTGGGAGAGGGCCAGCTCCCCTCCGGGAAGCGTAAAACCGGACCTTATCAGGGCAAGGTAAAGGCCGAAGAGCATGGCTATGACGGCCGGAATCACCAGCATCCAGTTAACCTTACTCATTAAGTCAGGATTCTAAACGGGGGTATTACCGATGATCGGGGAATATATGAAAAAAGTTCTGCCGGGTTGTGCGGTAAACTCGGCAGCAGTTTAGCACCTAGATAGAAAAGGAGGATAACGTTGAGGATAGAGGGCGGATCCACCGAGCCAGTGTAACTGTTGCAGGATATATTTTACCTTCAATGCGCAAATCACAAAAGCACCGAAAATTTATGCCCTTCCGAAAGCGGCGCCTCCCTAATCTACCCCCGAACATTACGCGTGTGGGGAAGTTATGCGCCGATGTGCTTCTCTACTATGCGTATTATCTTCTCAACCTTTTCAAAACCGCTGTCTATAGACTTTTTGTCCTGCAGCTCCCTGTAGTACCCGCTTATATGAAGGATATCGTAGACGTCTTTGAACAAGCCCTTTATCAGGTCATTGTCTTTTCCGATCCTCATGACCTTTTTCAAAAGAGACGTGTAAGCCTCAACCTTCCGGAGTTTTGAATTCGCGTTTTTGGGGGTTATCAACCCTTCCCAGAGAAACAGAGTCTTCAGTGCCTCTAAGGCCGCTAAGTAGGCAGTCCCGGAGGCTTCGGAGATGTATTTGAGGTCTATATAAGCCCCTCTTCTCCTGTCAACCCCCGCCTTCTTTAGAGTCTCTCTTGCATTCTGTAGATACCTCTTAGCCAATTCCAACCTCTCCTGTAGGGTCGTAGGTGTCTTTACAACGGCTATTCCCTCATTCTACGGCCGGGAGATGTATTTTTCTACTATGCGGATTATCCTCTCAACCTTCTCAAAGCCGTCGTCTATGGCCTCTTTACTCTGCAACCTCCTGTAGTACCCACCAAGGTGGAGCAGGCTATAAACGTTGTCAAAGAGACGTATAAGCACGTCCCTGTCCTTACCCAGTCTCGTGCTGCGACTCAAAAGTCCTCAGAAAGCGTGTTGAATCCTTCTTCTCTGCCAGTACCTCGCTGCTGTTTCCTCAACTGTGTTTTTCCCTAAAATTCTGTCCTTTTCACTCCCTATTTCCAACTGGTAACTCGGGTTTTCCCTTTAAAATACCCTCGTGCTGTTTCTGAGCCTCATAACGGCGAAGTGGTACGTTCTCCAGTACGGGGACGTAAGGCAGTACCGCATAGGTGATGCGGAGAACCTCTACCGTTTCCTTAAGAAACGTTTCAACGGCCTGGCCGAAAGGGTAAAGGGTCTACCCGGTGTTGACAGCGTCATCCCCCTTCCCACGGCCAACGCCCTTGCCGTCCTCGTTGACGGCGACCCCGGAGACCTCCTTAACTCCTCCGGTGCCATAGGGTACAGGGAGGTGGGGTACGTTGAGGCCGTACCGGTTGAGCCTGCCGAAGTCCTGTCCACCGGCTCCTGGGCCCTTGACAAGATAATGGCGGACTCTGCATGGGCGGCCGGGTACGACGGGAGCGGTGTTATCGTCGTGGTGATGGACACCGGTCTGGATACCTCCCACCCCTACATAATCTCAAAGTGGTCCGGCCTCTGGTACGACCCCGTTGAAAACAACCCGAGGCCAGTTGAGAGCGATTTCCCCCACGGCACTATCGTCAGCGGCGTGGTAGTGGCCGACAGCACGGGCGTGGCACCCGGGGCGAAGGTGGCTGTCGTAAGGATGTTCGGTAAGTACCTCACGGCCTCCGAGATAACGACCCACCTCGGATTTCAGAGGATCCTTGAGTGGAAGATTGACAGCGGGTACAATATACGGGTCTATAACGGCTCGTGGAAGACGGGAGGGTCGGACGGTTCCCTTGAGTACTGGAACGACGTCTACCTCCTAAGGCTGGCGGGCATAGTGCCGGTCTTCGCCCTCGGAAACACCCCGGACGTGAACTTCTCACCGGGGAACTACCCGATCGTAATCGGTGTGGGGGCCACCTACGATAACGATACGGTCGCCCACTTCTCCTCCGAGGGCCCCGCTCCCAACCGCCCCCCGTGGAACGACCCGACCTACTGGCCGTACCCCGACTGGAACCTGCTCAAGCCGGACCTTGTCGCCCCCGGTGTTGGCGTCCTCTCCATAATGCCCGGAGGGGGTTTTCAGGCCTGGT
>WFXS01000099.1 GCA_015490465.1 Caldifarciminota bacterium | reverse complement strand
GCGTGGAGTCCACGCTGGAGTAAAGAGCAAGCCTGTACTGGATGTACCTGAAGCTCTGCTCCGTGAAGGTGTCAGACCCGGGTATGGAGACCTGGTAAAGGTTCTGCGTCCCGGATCCCGTGAAGACGTAGGGGCCTATCCACGGTGTCCAAGTTATGCCGTAGCGGGAGGCTCTGACGTAAACGTGAACCTCCTTTCCGGGAGCGGGAGGGTTGCAGTTGGAGAACGTAACCTGTACCTGAAGCCATCTCCTGTAAACTCCGGCATCAAGTACGGAGGACGTGAGGGTGGCCGAGGGGTAGTAGTTCAGTACCGTCTTGTACCACCACAGACCTTCGGCGGAGTAGGGAAGCCCTGCCCTTACGAGGATGTCGGGGGAGGCGTCTCCGTTCAGATCCCCTATACCCACACCGAAGTAGTGCCTTGAAGGTATGGGAGGGGTAATTCTGGTAAAGGACATGGAGCCGTCGTTTATGTAGATGTGTACCCTTTGAGCAAACTTGTCGGCGACGATTATATCCAGATCCCCGTCAGGTTCCAGATCCCCCTTCTCCACACCGTAGGGACTCGTTAACGAGTTATCTATAACAGCTCTGGAAAAAGAAAGTCCGCCATCGTTCCTGTACACTATCACTTCTCCAGCACTCAGATCCGATAGGACCACGTCGTTATCCCCATCGCCATCAAGGTCTCCTACGGCCAGGTTGAAGGCGAAAGCCGTCGTGTTATCTATAACGTGGGGCGTAAAATTCCCGCCCCCACCGTTCTCAAAGAGATAGACTTTATCCTCAGCAGCCTGAACGATATCCAGATCCCCATCTCCATCAAAGTCCGCAACCTCAACATCGTAGGAATCTCCTTGCCCGGTCATAAGGGTATGCTTTACCCAGCTGGGATACTGCTGCTCGTACCAGTAAATGGCCCCTCCGCCGATCGTTGTGGCAACGAGGTCGTAATCTCCGTCTCCGTCCAGATCCCCGGCAGCTACCCCCTGACTCTGGATTGCCGGCGGGTGAACGTCCGTATCAACCACTGTCCTAGCAAAGTTCATGCTACCGTCGTTCTCGTAGAGGAGGAAGTCCTCCGGAGGGTAGGAGGAAAGTAGAACGTCCAGATCGCCATCGCCGCGCCAATCAAAGGCTACCACCTCATCGGGACTCGTCGGATGATCTATGGTATGCCTGGTAAAGGAACCACATCCGTCGTTTTCGTACCAGTAGAGCGCATCTGTGAGGTACGATGGCTCGTTGGCCGCCAGCAGATCCTTATCGCCATCCAGATCCAGGTCAACGATATCGGGATTGTTATCGTACCCTCCTAACGAACCATCAACCAGAAATTCGTCAAGTGTCCTGAATACACCTTTCAACCTCAGTTTGCCGGGGAAGAGGTAAAACATTTCCGTCGTGGAGGAACAGAAGGTATTTCCCCACGACGTTACGGGTCCGCATACACCGGGACCACCCGACCAGTCGGTCTGAGAAACGGCCTGAGAAATCATAAAAGGTAACATGGCCTTTATATTTTAAACGTGATTGGTGTATGAGGCAAAGATCGGCGGTAATAGCGTCCCTTTTTCCTCGCGCTCACAACGTATCTTCCGTTATCCGATGGCTTGAAATCGGTGCAGATCCGTGCGGGAGTCTAAAGAACGATCTGGCACTGCGAATTCGGAAACGATAGCCAGTTTATGGTCTCCTCCTCTCTCAAGAGGAAGAATAGGAGGATAAGGAGATTGCAGGTGCTGTTGGGATTCAGGGAGCATCCGGGGACAGAGCATCATAAGGTAGTGTAATGCGTTTCCGAGAGTCGGGTTTGTAGAGGTGAAGCGGGGAAGGGATAGAGAAGTGGTGGAGTTCCCTCCGGAAGTCTATGGGGCCACGGATGAAAGTACCAAAACTTATCTTTCTATCAACGCAATACCCGTCAGGAACACCACGATCACCCGCGAACCCGAAGACAGGTTGCCGCATGTACGACTACTTCTTTTCACCGGCATGCCCGCCATCCTTAAAATCGTGGAGTAATGACGCGAGAGGAGGCTGAGAAGATATTCAGGATCATGGCGGAGGCCGATGGTAAGTGTGAGGTCTGCGCTCGTACGCTGTTTTCTACTTTCGTTGAACTCTTCCCGGAGTATAGGGGTCTCGGTGAGGAGATATTCACGGAGATCTTCGGGACCGACCTTTACGTGGACAAGGGTGAAAGTGCTGGCGATGACCGGCATCATCTCCAGAGTAGCGGATTCACGATAATGTACAACTTCGGCGAGGAGAGGCTGCTTCTGAGGTAGGTCGGCTTACTCTGAAGTTTCCGGCGTAAAATTCTTCGTTATGAAGGGTAAAAAGTTCGTTTTACCTGTTCTCTTTTCTATCGCTTTAACAGGATGTGCCACCAGTGGAATATATGATACAGATACCGCACACGTACCGGAGGGGGGCGAACTGAACTACGGACTGGGAGTAGGTGGATACTGGTACAACATATGCCTTATAGCGACGGATTGCGACACCTACATAGTACAGGGGAAATCCGTTAAGGCAACGGTGGACGGGGAAAGTGGGAACGGAACCTTGAGTGTGGGAGCGAACGCAGAGATAGGAGCAGAAAGCGTAAAGAGGAACGCAGCGAAGGAGTTGTGGACTTTGAGGTTGGGAGGTTACCCATACGTTAAACTGGGAACGAGAGTGTCCCTCGGCACGGTAGCCGTCAAAGTGTTCGGGGGAGTGGGAGGGAATTTCTGGTGGAACGGTAAGGGTTTTGATGCTATGGACGAAACCAACGTAGAGGCTGGCATGAGGTTGATGCTGAGCCGCGGGGACTGGACAACGGCTTTTACCCTCGGTATACCGGACTTTGCGGGATTGGGTTTAAGCTGGAGATTCCTGTACGGAGGGATCGTATGGAGGGGAATAGGAGCCTACGGATACGTCGGGGTAGTCCTCAGGTGAACTGTTTCCCTTAAAATTCCCCCTTGAGGCTTGAGGGGAAATACGTGGGGATCCTCGGGTACGCCCGTTCGGGCAGATCCCTGAAGCGTCTCGTTGAAAAGGTTGGGGGTAAGACTTTCGTATCGGATTTGACTTCTTCGGAGGCCGACGAGTGGGGTGAGAACACTTACAGCATCCTCATGACCGATCTCATATCCCCATCTCCCGGTATACCACCTCATAACCGTATCCTGAGGAGGGCTGAGACCTCCCGTATCCCCGTCCTGTCGGAGTTTGAGATCGGGTGGTACTACATCAGGGGCAGGGTAATAGCCATAACCGGAACCAACGGAAAGTCAACCGTAGCCCACTTTACCCATGGCCTCCTGCCGGGCAGTTTTATAGGAGGGAACTGGGGGGTTCCCGTATCCGATCTGGCCTTTAAGGAGGGAACCTTCGTCCTTGAGGTATCTTCCTTTCAGCTCCATTACACCCACCGTTTCAGGCCGGACGTGGCCGTAATAACCAACGTCTCCCCGGACCATCTGGACTGGCACGGTTCCTTTGAGGCCTACCTGAGGGACAAGGTCCGCATACTCGCAAATCAGACGAATAAGGACGTGGCCGTACTTAACATGGACGACCCCCATTACCCCATCTTCCGGCGCCACAGCAGGGGGAAGGTCATAACCGTAAGCCTTAAAGATCCGAAGGCCACGTACTACAGCGATGGGGAGCGTATCTTCACCCCTTACGGTAAGGCGGCCGTTCCCGAACACCTGAAGGACCTGCCTAACCTGTACAACCTGACCATGGCCGTGGCCGGTGCCGTGGCCGCAGGGGGCGATCCGGAGAGGGTACTTTCAAGGTTGGAGGATCTCAGTACCCTGCCCCACAGGGTGGAGGTGGTCGGTGAGGTAAACGGTGTGAAGTTCTACGACGACTCCAAAGGCACCAACCCCGGAGCCACCGCCATGGCCCTCCGCTCCTTTCCAACGAGGGTCGTGCTGATAATGGGAGGGGACGACAAGGGGCTTGACCTCTCGGTTCTGAGGGACGTTGTCAGGGAGAAGGTGGCCGTTATAGTGGCCGTCGGAAGGAACAGGAAGGAGGTTTACACCCTCTTTAAAGATATCGTTCCGGTACACGAGGCGGAGGACTATCGCGAGGCGGTAAGGGTAGCGTACGAAGAGGCCAGAAAACACAACGTCCCCGTTCTCCTTTCTCCGGGCTGCGCCTCATTTGACATGTTCAGGAACTACAGGCACAGGGCTGAGGTCTTCCGCCGGGAGGTGGATAAACTTTCCGGGAGCGTGAAATAAAAAACCCCGCCTTTTGGCGGGGTAGGTCTTTACAGGCGTACCCTGATCCTAGCCGATAGCCTCTTTGAACCTCCTCTCCACCTCTTCCCAGTTCACCACGTTCCACCAGTTCTTTACGTAGTCTCCGCGGCGGTTCTGGTACCTGAGGTAGTAGGCATGCTCCCACACGTCCAGACCGAGTATGGGCGTACCGGTGAAACCGGAAACTTCCTCGGGCATGAGGGGGTTGTCCTGATTGGCCGTGGAGCCGATGAGGAGCTTGCCGTCCTTCACCACGAGCCAGGCCCATCCGGAGCCGAACCTTCCGAGGGCGGCCTTCGTGAACTCCTCCTTGAAAGCCTCAAAGCTGCCGAAGGCCTCCTCTATAGCCCTGAGGAGTTCTCCCCCGGGCTGACCGCCACCGTTGGGGGACATGACCGTCCAGAAGAGGGAGTGGTTGAAGTGACCTCCACCGTTGTTGCGTACGGCCGTCCTTATATCCTCGGGAACCTCGTGGAGCCTGCCGAGGAGATCCTCAAGACTCCAGTTCTGGAGTTCCGGGTGCTTCTCAAGGGCAGCGTTCAGCTTCTTCACGTAGCCACCGTGATGCTTGTTGTAGTGTATCCACATGGTGGCCACGTCTATGTACGGCTCAAGGGCATCGTAATCGTACGGAAGCTCAGGTAGTTTGAACGCCATGCTCTTACCTCCTTTTATCCTGACTTGTCAGGTAAGGATTATACGGGTGAAACGGGAGGCGGGGGACCATCCCCCCGCACGGCTCATCGTACGATGTACGGGAAACCCCACGCTACGGCCATATATACGGAAGACGCTGGATCAAAGCTCTCCCTCTGAATGAAGTCCGCCACGGCGTTGTACCTTCCGGGTGTGGTCGTAAGGGTGTAGGTCTTCACGAGATAACCGACGGTGGTATCGTAGAACATGGCGTCCCGGTGGTGGCGACCTTTCCAGTGATGGATGTAGCCGAAGACCGTATCGGGAACGCTGATGTAAGCCCTCACCTCAACGGTTTCGCCCGGGGAGTAGAATATGTCGGAGGTGTCAAGGAACGTGAGCGGATTCGTGAAGACCTTCGTTCCGGAGGAGGATCCTATAACCACCACGGAATCTACGGTGAAGGCCGGTGTACCGCTCTGGGGAGAGAGTAGCAGACCGCTTATCCTGACAAGGCGCCACTTTCTGCGTATCTTCTTAAAGATGGCGTGTCTCTCCGCGACGTCGTTCAGGGGTTTGGAGACGTAAACCAGCGTGTCGCCGAGGGTGTCGTACCCGGCTATCACCCTGAACTCCCCCTTCAGGTACCACTTCGCTATCACGTAGGCGGAGTCTCCTACGACGTTTATCTCGTAGGTCCTGACAACGGAGTCGCGGTATATCCTCCTGTACCAGTTCTGGGGGCCGGCCACGAGAACACCCGTGGTCTCAGGCTGACCGTCTATCACCCCGATGATGTTGAACAGACCATCCGATTCAAGTATGGCCCTTATGGCCTCCTCATCACCCACCTGCTCCCTGCATCCTACAACGACGCTCGCGAGGAGAAGTGCGACGAATAACCTTTTCATACCGTGTATTAGACTTTCCCATGTTCCCACCGTAAATTTGCCCCCTATGATCGTGGTCTGTGGGGGTGGGGTTGTGGGTGTCTCAATAGCCCGGAGGCTCGCCAGAGACGGGTACGAGGTCACCATAATAGAGAAGGAGGAGGACTTCGGGCTGCACGCCTCCGGCAGGAACAGCGGGGTAATTCACGCCGGTATCTACTACACCCCGGACAGCCTGAAGGCCCGGTTTTCCATAGAGGGGAACAGGCGGATAAGGGAGTTCGTTAAGGAGAAGGGTGTACCTATCAACGAGAACGGTAAGGTGATCGTTGCAAGAGACGAGGAGGAGTACGGGAGGTTGCTGAGCCTGTACGAGAGGGCAAGGGGGAACGGCGCCGAAGTCTATCTCGTTGATGAGAAGGAGTTGAAGGATATAGAGCCGCACGCCCGTACCTTTCTTAAGGCCATATATTCGCCGGGGACTGCCGTCGTAAACCCGAAGGACGTTATGAGGGCGCTGGTTGAGGATACCATGAATACGGGCAGGGTGAGGGCCATGCTCGGAGTCAGGTGCCTCGGCAGGGCGGAGAAGGGCAGGGTTAAGACTACGGCGGGTCTCGTTGAGTACGACCTCCTCATCAACGCCGTGGGCGCCCACGCGGACCGGATAGCCCACACCTACGGCGTGGGCCTGAACTACCGTATAGTACCCTTCAAAGGTACGTACAGGAGACTCGTACGCGGTGAGCTGGTGAGGGGTAACGTCTACCCCGTACCCCATCCGAAAAGCCCCTTCCTCGGTGTACACTTTACGAAAGACCCCTACGGGAACGTCTTCGTTGGACCCACGGCCATACCGGCCTTCGGACGTGAAAACTACGGCATCCTTAAGGGTGTTGACTCCGAGGCCCCGGCTATACTCCTGCGGGATCTGACGCTCTTCCTATTCAATCCCCTATTCCGGTACGTAGCACTCCGTGAGCCGAGAAAGTACTTTAAGAGATCCTTCTTCAACTCGTGCAGGTGGATGCTCGCGGGTCTGGAGTACGGAGATATAGTGCCTTCCGATAAGGTGGGAATAAGGGCGCAGCTCGTAGACTGGGATACAAAGGAGATGGTTATGGACTTCGTGGTGGAAGAGGGGGAGGACAGCGTACACATCTTAAACGCCGTATCACCCGCCTTTACGTCCGCCCTGCCCTTCGCCGATTACGTGGTGGACGAGTTCGTTAAATCCCATCTTCCGTGATTTACGGTAAGGGTAATTTCTCCCTCCTCAAACCGTCCCGGTATTTCGTAAAATGCTGCGATAAACCTAAGGGTTACATTTGACCCTCCGTTCCGCCGTATAATTCCTTCTTGTGAAGGTTGAGGTCGGTGATTTTATAAAGATTTTGCTGGAGACTTTCCCCCCGGATCCGAAGGAGCTGGAGCCGAAGGATCCGATAGAGTTAATAATCAAGTTCATTCTGGCCGGTCAGAACGCCAGCGAGAAGGTCGTTAACGAAGCCTACAAAAACCTTACCAGCCGGTTTAAGTCATGGGAGGAGGTGCTGAACGCTCCTGACTGGAAGGTGGCGGAGGCCATACGGGTTGCCGGATACTCCAACAAGAAGACGAACTACATAAAACAGTTCCTCCGCTTCGTAGCCAAGCACAACTGGGACCTGAGCTGGATAAAGGATCTGGACCCGAAGGAGGCCATAGAGGTTCTGAAGCAGATAAGGGGGATCCCATCCCGCAGCATAAGGTACATCCTCGCTTTCAGCTTTGACATGCCCGTTTTCCCCGTGGATCCCCACATAAAGAGGGTTATCCGTCGCCTCGGTATCCTTGGCAACAACGCCACCGAAGAGATGATAAGCGAGTACTTTGAGAGCATAGAGGGGGTACCGCACAAGGAGCTGTACCTCGCCCTGAAGGAGCATGCCAACAAGATCTGTGCCGCCCGCAAACCCAAGTGCCTCATGTGTCCCATATCCGACCTCTGCTACTCCGTAAGTCCCTCCGTTGAGTACCTCAAGGGGACGCGAAGGATACGCCTGTAGAGGCGATTTTCCACATCTCTCCATAACGGGGGTAGAATAGAGGGTATGAAAAGGTTGGTACTGGGAATTGCTTTACTCGTTTCTACCCCACTCTGGGGTATACCCACGTACGCCCGTCGGTACAATAAGAGCTGCGTGGAGTGTCACGTGGGCTATCCCAAACTGCATTACGGTTCTGAGATGTTCAAGTACAACAACTACATGCCCCCCAACTATAACCCCCGGATGAAGACCGTGGCGTTCCGCAAGGATCAGAACGTCTACCTTCCGATGGAACCACCCATATCCTTCCGTTTTCAGACCTTCCTCGGCCTTCTATCACGGAACGGGGAGTTCACGTCTTACGGTGAGGTAGGGGGAAACCTCCTGCTGTCTTACAATACGAGTAGCATATCGTCATTTTACGTCGCCCTTGAGTACTTCACTGGCAACCTCCGTTCACCCTACAGTGTTAACGCTCTTTTCCGGGACGCGTTTTTCAACGTATCCCTGCCCGCCGGCTTCCGCCTCATCGCTGGACGGTTTGACCTCTCCGAGTTCTTCGTAAAGAGGAGTACACGTCTCACGTACTACGACCTCGCAGCCTATACCCGTGGGGACCTGACCGGAACGGGTCTTGCCCTCTCGTTAACCCCGTACCTTCAGGCGGGCGTCCTTGACGTGGAGGGTATGCGTACCTTCTTAAGGGCCGGGGCCAACACGAAGTACTTCGGCTTCGGCGTGGCGGCTCTGCCCGTAGACGGAGCGCAGAGGTACGTGTTTGAGATGCGTACGAGGTTCGCCTTCTTTGACTTCTTCACCGTAACCGTCCTCGGCCTGAACCAGAATCTGGGGAAGTTTGAGCTCAAGGATACGACGGCCTTCATAACGGGTTCTTACGGTCTGGATCTGACCTTCGGTCGTTTCTTCACCTCGTTCCTGTACAACTACATCGGGATCGTGGATGCCGATTACATGCCCACCGACCATACGAGTATGCTTACGTGGGCCGTCGGATTCTACCCCGTGAGCAACGTGCGGGTTCTCCTGGAGAGCGGTTTCAACTTTGCCCGGAAGTTTCCGGGGGACGGAAGTTATACGGGTGTAGTGCTTGACTGGTCCTTCTGAGAGATGGAAAGGTTCAAAGGGCGCTGGGAGAAGTATCGGAGTTTAGTTGAGGAGGGGCTTGACGTCTTCCTTCCGCCCGAAACGGAGTACCCCCAGAGCCTGTACAGGGCGATGCGTTACGCCGTATTCAGCGGGGGTAAGAGGCTGAGGCCCGTCCTCACCCTGTCCGTGGCCGACGCCTTCGGTACGGATCCTAAAGTTCTCCTCCCGCAGGCCGTGGCTCTGGAGTTGATCCACACGTTTACGCTCGTACACGACGACCTACCCGATATTGACAACGACGACTACAGGAGGGGCAAACCCACCGTTCACAAGGTTTTCGGGAACGCCATCGCCATACTCACAGGGGACGCCCTCTTCGCCATGGCCTACAAGGTGGCGATAGCGGGGAGCCTTCCAGAAAGCGTTAAACTGAGGATACTCCGGGAGATAAACGACGCCCTCTGCTACAGGGGCGTGATAGAGGGGCAGGTGGCCGATATTGAGTCCCTCCAGAAGGAACCTTCCTACGAGGACATGCTATTCATCCATACCCACAAGACGGGCAAGCTGATAGAGGCATCGGTGGTGGTGGGGGCCGTGGGGTCTCAGGTGTCGGAGGATAAGGTGGCCCGGATGAGGGAGTACGGCAGGAAGATAGGTCTGGCCTTTCAGATCATGGACGACATCCTTGACGCCGTGGGGGACGAAAAGGAGGTGGGTAAGAGGTTGAGGAAGGACTTCAACAGGGCATCGGCCGTGCGGATACTCGGCCTTGATGGGGCGAGGAGGAAGATGGACGAACTCGTAAGCGAGGCCGTGGAGATAGTGGACGGAGTTCTGGGAAGGAGGGGGTGGTTCCTTAAGGAGATGGCCGAGTTCATCCGGGATAGGACCTACTGAGGGCCTTCCTGAGGGCTTCCACCACCCTGTGTACCCTATCCTCTCCCATGTTACCCCATAGGGGGAGGGTCAGGGTCCTTCTTGAATACTCCTCCGTATTGGGTAGGCTTACTCCCGTGTCATAAACCGAGAACCTGTGGATCGGAGGGTAGTGTACGCTCGTGTACACTCCCATCTCCAACATACGCTTTCTGACTGCGCTTCTATCGGCCCCCGGAGGAAGGAGAACGGGAAGTACGTAATAGGCGGATGGGGAGTCCTCCGGGAAGGGTACCTCCACGTCCGGGACCTCTTCGGCTATAAGTCGCCTGTAAAGGGATACGAGATGCCTCCGCTTCAGGTTCTCCCCTTTGAGTTTCTTCAGGTTGGCGAGGCCTATCGCTGCCTGAATCTCGCTGGGTCTCAGGTTCAGGCCCACGTCCACAACGTCGTACATCTCCTCTTTACCCCGGAGCCTCTCCCACGAGGAGGAGGTCATACCGTGGGACCTCAGGAGTCTGGCCTTCCTGTAAGTTTCGGGATCGTCCGTTATCAGGTACCCCCCCTCCCCCGTACTCAGGTTCTTGTTGGCGAACGTGCTGAAGGCTCCCACCTTCCCGAGAGTGCCGGCCATACCACCGGGATATAGGGCCCCGTGGGCGTGGGATGCGTCCTCTATCAGTACTAAGCCCTTATCTCTGCACAGGTCCCTTAGGTCGCTCAGGGTATCGCCGTAGCCGGCGTAGTTGACGAAAACTACGGCCTTAGTTCTGGGCGTAAGTACCCTCTCAACCGTTTCGGCGGATATCAGGGGAAGGAGGGGATCGTGTATATCGGCGAATACGGGCCTTGCGCCGGCGAATACGAGGGCGTTGGCAGTGGCCACGAAGGTCAGGGATGGAAGGATAACGTCGTACCCTTTGAGATCAAGGGAAAGGTAAGCGAGGAGGAGGGCCGCTGTCCCCGAAGACGTTGCGAGGGCATAGCGTACACCGTAGAACCCTGCGAGCGCCTTCTCGTACTCCTCCGTCTTTGGTCCCATGGATACCCAGCCGTTCCTTATCACCTCAAGGGCAGCCCTCTCCTCCCCGTCGTCCCAGTTCAGATCAAAGAGGGGTATTTCCGGTTTCAATACCCCTATTCTAAGTCGGATCGGGGCCACCTCTCCCATAACTACTCCTAACGCAGACTTCGCTTCTCCTCTCACGGCCGTATCCGACCGTAAAATAGCCGTCTGATGTTTCTCCTGCTTTCCTACGTGGCCCTCAACTCCGCATCCCTTGAAGAGCTTCGCAGGGTCTTTCCCGGTTCTCTGGCGGACAGCGTTTACAAGTACAGGCAGAGGTTCGGGGGTTTTCGGAACTTCTACCAGCTCCTTGAGGTACCCGGTATAACCCCGGCGATATTCAAGAAGGTGAAGGATAGTCTCATCCTCTACGCCCCGGAGGAGAGGAGAAACGGGTCGGGTCTGGGAAGCCGTATATCAACCGTAATAAACCTCAGGGCCTCGGAGGAGGCCCCATCCGACCTCAGCCGGTCCTACTGGCTCCTTCTGGGCGGGAATCCGGTTGATATAAACTCCGCCAGCGTTATAGATCTGGCCAACCTCCCCGGCGTTTCCCTGAAGGACGCCGTAAGGGTGGTGCAGTGGAGGAAGTACACCCGTATAAAGTCCCGGAGGGATCTGAGATGGACGCCCGGCCTGACCCTCTACGGATACAGGAACCTGAGGAGGTACGTCACGTATCGCCACGTCTACAAACCGTTCAGGGCCTTCGTCATGGCCTACGGATATATTGACAGCTACGCCTACGACCCCTCCTCCTTCTTTGCCTCATCTATCAACGACCTCATGGACACGTCGGGTACGGGAAGGAACCTCCAGCTCCTGAGGGAAGCCGGATGGAGCGAGGAGGCTATAAGCCGACTCCTGGCCCGCCTTAAGCAGGAGTCTTACGACATCTCCACCCTCCCACGGCCGAAGACCACCCTCCGGGGTATGTTCAGGCTCTGGGACTTCGTGGACGTCGGATTCTACCATTACGAGGGCTATACGACCTACAACAAGGCCTACGTTGGTATAACCAAACCCTACCTGAGGGCGATCGCCGGAGACTACAGGTTCTCATTCGGTAACGGCCTCATATTCACGGCCTCCGAGAACCTCTCCGACAGGGTGTACTGGAACACCGTTGGCCTCATGCCCGATATACTCTACGGGGACGCCTTTAAACTCAGGGGCGTAGGCCTGTGGGGAAATTACAGGGGCTTCTCGCCCTTCCTGATATACTCCAGAGATAAGAAGAACGCCGTGGTGGATACGGCGGGCAGGCCTCTCTTCTACTACAGCTCCGAGTTCGTACCGTCTATCTACAGGGATAAGATAGACGAGGAGATCATCGGCGGCGGTCTGAACTACATGGGGGACAACGGCTTCGGCCTCGGACTTATGCTTTTCCAGATCCGGTACGGTGAGCCTTTCAGTGGGGACTGGGGGAGCGTGGCCGTACCCTTCTACTCCAGCACCTTCAACGGTGGGTGGCAGCACGATCCCTCCTTCCGGATAGACACGGGCAGGGTGCATAGGTTCGCCGGACTGACGTACAGTGCTGTGGTTGGGGATTTCGTCTTCCGTGGGGATCTGGCCACCAACCTCAGGCATCGGAGGCCTTCCGCCCTCCTGATAGCCCGTTACGTCGGGGAGACCCGCAGTCTGGACTTCGTGTACCGCAACTACGACCCCACCTACTGGAACCCCTACGCCCGCCCCTTCAAGGAGGACAACCGGTTTGAGCGTACGGACTTCCGCTACTCCTACAGGCTCCTTGACCCTCTGGCCACCAACCTCGCCGACCTCCCCCTTCCCAAGCCGGAGGAGGGTTTCTTCTTCCAGATAAGGGACAGGCTCTTTCAGGACATCCTCATACCGAGGGTGTACCTTGACTTCTGGAAGGATAAGACGGACGGCATGTGGAACCGCCGCCTTCACGCCGAGGTTGAATGGCGGGTCGTCTGGGCGCTCAGGCTAAGGGTATGGAGGAGGTGGTTGGAGAGGACGGACATGCGCTACGGGCGGAACTTCAAGAGTAAGTCGGTTGAGAGTGCCTTCCGTACCTTCATAATAACGGACGCCAACTCCGTTCTCGGGATGGAGGTGCGTTATTCTCAGTACAAGTCCGACAACACCAACGTACCCCCCGGCAGGGGAACCTTCCTCAGCTTCTTCTACAGCACGGATCTACTGAGGGGGTTGAGGGTGTACGTCGGCTCCACGGTCTGGACGAGCAACGGCTACTCCCTGTGGGTGTTTGAGGACGACGGCATAGACTTCCTGTACAACAGGGGTGTTAAGACCTACGTCGCCGTGAGTAAAAGCGTACTGAGAAACGCCTACTTCCGCCTGAAGGTCCGCTACAAGAAGCAGTACAACGACGGCCAGTCCCTCATATCCGCGAGTGGAGATCCCATAAACGTGGGTCTGGGGAAGTACGAGTACTTCACGACCTATGCGAACTTTGCTATCACGTTTTAGTCTCCTCTTAGTTCCGGCTGTCCTTCTAACGTCCTGTGCTACCCTGATAAAGAGAGAGAAGCAGGCAAAAGTGGAGGAGACTAACCTCCTCATGCCACCGGACGTCCTTTCCGAGCTGGAGATAAACCGGGTGCAGTTCCTTTACGACAACCTCCCCGACTTCGTTGCGTACGGCCGTTACACCATGCACTTCATGTTCAACCGCAGCAAGGGAACCTTCAAGATGTACAAGTTGTCCGACACCGTATACGTTAAGCTGGACGACAACCGCACCTTCGTAATAGTGTGGGATAGCCTGATGAACGTTAGACCTACGGGCAGGGACGTGGACATAGACGTGGGGACGGATACGGTGGTGATACGGTGGAACGGAAACCGGGTGGTGCTGATGGACGACCTCCTGATCGCCTACAGGGGTAAGGGGGTCAACCTGCGGATGGAGGACTACTCCTACGAACCCGTCCTGCATCCGAGGAGGCTAATCGTACGATCTATGGGTGCCAGTATCATAATGATGGTGGACAGTATAAAACCTCTCCCGTAATACGGCAGTAGAATTGCAACCATGTACGACGTCCTCGGTAAGACCCTCGTATTCATGGGGGTAGTTCTGGTGGTCGTGGGTCTGGTGTTCCTCCTGCTTCCGAAGGCGATCTCCGGAGGGATACCCTTGGACTTCCACTTCAGGTGGGGGAACGTGGACGTTTACATTCCCCTCGGCACCTCAATCCTGGTATCCTTGCTCCTCACGCTCCTGTTGAACGGCATATTCTGGCTTATAGCATGGCTTACCAGAGGGTAATTTCGGAGAACCGCAAGGCCTACCACGACTACCACATAGAGGAGACCTACGAAGCGGGTATAGTGCTTGAGGGGAGCGAGGTAAAGTCGGTGAAGCTGGGAAGGGTGAGCATACAGGAGGCTTTCATAAGGCCGAAGAACGGGGAACTTTACGTTTACAACATGCATATAGCCCCTTACGACAAGACCTCCGTCTTCAAACCCGATCCGAAACGGCCCAGAAAACTCCTCCTCCACCGAAGGGAGATAGACAGGATAATCGGACGTATAACCATGCGGGGGTACACGGCCGTTCCCCTGAAGGTGATCAACAAGAGGGGGTGGATAAAGTTAATAATAGGCCTCGCGAAGGGTAAGAAGAAGTACGAGAAGAAGGAGGCCATAAAGCAGAGAGACATAGAGAGGGCTATGAAGAGGGGTGAGTACTGATGGAGGCCCTCGTCCTCTCCCCCAACCGATGGGACGGCGTATTAGACGTCGGGATCTTCAAACTGGCCCGTTTCCTCCGGCGGATGGGCTACAGGGTGGAACACGCTAACCTTGAGAACCCTATAACCTACATGAGGGGCAGGGAAGGGATAACGAGGAGGATGATCAGGCCCCTTCCCAACAGGTTGATGGTGTGGAGGTGGATGTGGGAGATGACCTTCCGTCTCCAGCCTTACGCTGGCCTCCGGCGGGAGTGGGACCTCCTCCTTACCGACGCCTCCCCCCTTCTGTTCTTCGCCAACCGCGTCAGGGCGAGGGTGAAGCTCTACCGCCTGAACGACCACCTCGCCGGCTTTGGGGTGCCGAAGGTGATCCTTGAGGAGGAGGAGAGACTCATCCGGGAGAGCGACGCCGTACTCGTGGCCCACAGGAACCTCATGGACAGGGTACCGGAGGGGAAGGCGGTTTACCTGCCCAACCCCATAGACCTGAGCCTCTTCCCGATTGAAGGGGACTTCCCGGAGCCGGAGGACCTGAAACCCGTACCACGGCCGAGGGTCGTATACGTCGGGGCGGTTGCGGGATGGTTTGACTGGGATACCCTCCGGTACGTGGCCGAAAGGAGGCCCCGGATCTCCTTCGTGGTCGTGGGGCCCGTCCGTAAGCAGCCCCCACCCCTTCCCGAAAACGTCTTCCTCCTCGGAGGCAAACCCCATAGGGACGTCCACCTCTACCTGCGGTACTCGGATGCCGCCCTTATACCGTTCAGGCTATCTCCCCTCATAGAGGCCATGGACTTTCCGAACAAGGTCCTTGAGTACTTCGCCCTGGGCCTACCCACCGTCTCCGTGAGGTGGGAGTCCTTCGCCCGGAACTTCCCGCAGGTCCTCTTTTACGAGGATAGAAAGGGTGCCATAGACAGGGTGGACGAGGCCGTAAGCCGGGGGAAAGATGCGGGCCTGAGGAGGATCGTTGAACCTTACTCCACGGAGAGGATCTTCTCAAGATTCAAAGAGGTAGTTGAAAATCTCACGAAGTAAATGCCGGGGGCGGGACTCGAACCCGCACGGGATACCCCACCAGATCCTAAATCTGGCGCGTCTACCAGTTCCGCCACCCCGGCGAAGAGGGAAGTATTTTAAAGTTGCAGGGTTATCGGTTCCCTCCGTATATCCCGAAGCGACCTCCCTTAGTATCCATAACGACCGTCCTGTCCCACAGGGACCTGTTCCCCATGATGCCGATAGCGTTCGTCCGCCTTAGGAAGTTCCCCATCCCCTCCATTTCAACGTAGTGAACCGTATCCACCCTTAGGGTTTCCCCGGAGAGGGTTATCCCCACCCTGCTCCTTCCCGCGTACACGGTATAGACCTTCCCCCACGCCGTTATCCTGAAGGAGTCTATCACCTCACCGTCCGTGAGGGTATCCCATATCTCCCGTGTGGTCAGGAGGCCGAAGATACTGCTGCCGGAGTCGTACATGGCGTAAGTTTCCTTTCCATCCACCTTTACCCGGACGAGCAGATGTCTCCCCGATGCACGGATCATTTCTGTAAAGTGAGTCTTCCTCATAAATTCCCCTGGCAGGGAGTCAACCACGGCGATCCTCTGATTTGGAAAGTCAACTATCAGGATACGCCCATCTATGAGGTCTGCGCCCACCGTGCCGATTATGGGTAGCCCGCCTATCTCCCCTTCACCGAAGTCCCTGAGTAGCAAGGGATCCTCTACAACGACGTCCCCCACGGATATGCTCAGGTCAAGTACGGGGATATCCCGACCGTTCAAGGTGGCCGTTCTATCCGTCGTATGTCTGTCAAGGAAGTCGGAATTGAAGGCGTTACCGTATATTACGGAGCGGGGGGCCCCCAGATCAAACTGGAAGGCCCCCTCTTTACCCGATGGAAAGACCTTTCCCTTCAGGAATACGGCGAGTCGGTCTATCTTCCTCCCGAATAGGGTGTCGGAGGACCATACAAAGGGGATCCACGCGATCACCTGACTTCCACCTCTGAGATGAGGAGCCGCCCATCAGATTTAACCGTCACCACGGCAGGCCTTGGCCCAAGACCGCGGGTCGGGATCATCTCCGCACCCTCCTTCCCCTCAAGGGAGACCGTTATCTCCCTCTCACCGGCCCCGTAGTTTAACCTCCTCATCCAGAACTCCCCATCGTACCAGTACTTCACCTCAACGACGAAGGGAGCGCTGGCCTTAACCCTGAAGGAGACGGTTCTGGCACCGTACTTTACCGTCTCGTAGGCTCCACCCTCCACCTCGGCTACGTAACCGGCCTTTCCCCTGACCGGGGACACCGCCCCGTAATCCAGAGGCATCCACGTCAGTATCCAGAGCATACTTACCTCCTTATGACCTTTTTAACCTTGTTTCCGCTAACCACGAAGTAGACACCTGAGGAACGTACGTCCTCGCCGGATATACGGCGACCGTCAACCGTGTAGAAGACGGGTTCACCTTCGGACGTCTCAGACCGTACCTGCTCCTCCGTACCCGTAGGACCGACGGGGGCGTAAGCCATGAAGATGTGCCATTTGCCTGAGATGCTGTTATCCGACCAGAAGACGTACACGTAGTTACTATCCGCCCACGCGTCTATGTAATGCCCCGGCCAGCAGTCGTTGGTGTAGTCCACGTTGCTCACACCGCCACATCCGCTCCTGTCAACGAAGGGGAAGTAGTAGTCCGTGACCCTGACCGATGGGGACCAGGTCGTACCACCGTCCGTGGATACGGAGTAGTAGAGCGCCCACTGGCCACTACCCGCGCGGTCGTCGTACCAGAACACGTGTAGGTTTCCGTACGGATCGGCGGCGATGGCGGGCATGTACTCGTTGGCCGATGTCTGATCCGAGACCTTGACGGGAGAGTTCCAGGTATTGCCTCCGTCGTTGGACGTTACCACCTCTATGTCCCAATCGTAATAGCCCGCATCCGCCATATAGGCAACGGCGATGTTGCCTCTACCCCATCCGGCAGCCTCGTATCCCACGGGATAGGGGTTTGGGGCTATATCGTCACTCATGCAGGCGGCCGTTGATGGGCTGGACCAGGTCTGGCCGTTCGGTGAGGAGGCCACATTTATGTATATGCACGAAGACGAAGAGCTCCACCACAGGGCGTAGAAGAGGGAGTCGTCCTGAGCGGCGAGAGGTACTCCACCGCTACTGTAAACGCTCGCCCTGTTCCAGGTATCTCCCCCATCGTAGGAGTAGGCCGACTTTACACCGTAGGAGCAGAAATCGGCGTATATGACGACCAGAGTATCGTTCCTGTAGGCCAGCCACGGGTGATCGGTGCTCGTACACGAGCTTATGTTCTGAGGGGACGTCCACGATGCGCCGAAATCGTAGGACTTCGCATAACCGGTCTCGTACCCTCCGAGGTATATCCTGTGTACCACGGTGTCCGTTATACGGATGACGGGGTCGCAACACTCCGAACCTACACCGTAGGGAGAGCTCCATGTCCTCCCGGAGTCCGAAGATGCCTCGTAGTCGTTTCCTCCGCTCACGTCGCTTATCCAACCGACTCCTCCAGTACGGTACATGACCGCTCCGGAGACCTCCATGTGGCTCGTGTTGTCCGGGCGATTATCCACCCGGACGACCGTGAAAGGGTAGTCCGCCATTAAAAACAGCACCATATCATGAGTATTGTACTGGAGAAATGCGGTCCTATGGGGCGATGTATGAATGCTCGCGTTGAACCCTATCAATTGAGTGGGAAGCATCCCGCCGGTATCCGATGAACAGTAGAAATGCAAAACTACAGGTTGGTATTGTGTTGATAGAACTATAAACGATCCGGAAATCTGGTTTTAAAAGAAGGACACATCAATTTTCTGGAGGCTGACTTGAAGAACTTTGGGAAAGATTTGCTATTAGTACTGTTCGGGTCGGTGAAAGTGCGATATTTGGTGGATCTCTGATCATCCTATTCACTGGATACAGGCGGTACGTTGCGAGCGATAGACCTCAAGGATTTTCCGTCGCACTATTGAGAATCCGACATATTACGTTGGGGGTATAGGTAACCGTACTTTAACATCCCGGGATTAACGGGTGGAATTCCCCCATCGCTCCCTGCCTTCCGTTTGAGATAGGTTTTCAGGACTGTACGTACTTCTATAACCGTGGTACCTATACGCAAGATGTCAGGTAGAGGCACCTTCCCTTTTCCTACATCACATCCCTTTCCCCCTTAAAATACTCTCCTGCGGAGAGGTGGCCGAGCGGCCGAAGGCGGCGGCTTGCTAAGCCGTTGAGGGGAGCATATCCCCTCCGAGGGTTCGAATCCCTCCCTCTCCGCTTTTTTCTTATGGAGATATTTGACGTTTACCTTGAGGCGCTGGCTGAGGAGATGCTCTCTCTGGAGGAGTTTCTCCTCCGTCTGAAGGAGGGTAGGTACGGTGAGTTTACGGAGGACTCCATAAGGGAGTTCCGCGAGATCTTAGAGAGGAACGTATCGGAAAGCGCCCACGTTAAGGGGGCGGAGTTGGGCGTCCCCGAAGAGGAGGTGTACAGGGTAATAGAGGAGAACGTGCTGGATATTCGCTCAACCTTTGAGCGGGTATTCGGATGGTTGTAATTCAGGTATAAAATAGGCAACGATGCTGGATACTCTCGTTTTTGACGAAGATGTAAGGAGGCTCCTGCAACTCCTGATGCAGAAGGAGGATGAGGACGAGGAAGAGGACTGGGAAGAGTGGGAGGACGAGTGGCTGGACGACGAGGAGTGGGAGGATTACGAGGACGATGAGGAGTGGGAGGAAGAGTGGATAGTGGACGACTACGACGAGGATGAGGACGACTGGGACGAGTAGTCCCTGATAGATGTTAGGGGTCTTCGTTTCTCAGTTCGTAATGCCGGCTGTGGAGGTTGAGGAGGAGGCCCCGCCGGTATGGTACGACTCCGATACCCTTTCACCCTATGAAGGCTGGAAGGGGTTGTACGGACTTAACGGATCCCTCGGTTATACGTACGGCTCTTACGCGGATCTGAGTGGAGTTTCTATAAAGGGGGGGCATCCGAAGGGGACGGCCGTCCTGCTTAACGGTCTTCTGATAAATCAGCCGCAGGGTGGATGGGCGGACCTATCCGACATTTCAACCTTCCTTTTCAGCAGGGCGGAAGTCTGGGAGGGGGGAAGTACCCCGTACTCCATTTACGGGAACCTGAACCTATCTTACCTTTCGGACACGGTCGGGTACGTGGAACTCGGCGATAGGGGAACGGTAAGGGGAGGGTTTAAGTG
>WFXS01000098.1 GCA_015490465.1 Caldifarciminota bacterium | reverse complement strand
TAGGGAGGGACAGATGGCCGGTCGCACAGAAGGAGGTCTTTATGGCCATACTTGAGGAGGAGGGGATAAAGCGGCGGGAGAGGTGGTGGAAGAGGTGGAGGGAGAGGTACGGAGACTACCCGGAGGGGTTCCTCCCCATGGAGCATTTCCTGACCCTTGACCTCCGTCCCCTCGGATACCTGCCGGAGGGCCTCCCCGAAGGTACGGTGGCCGTCTCCCTCTTCTTCCCGCTGGTCAGATCCAACTTAAAGGAGTACCTCGCGTGGGATAATGAAACCCTGAATACCTCGGAGTTCTACGCCCTCGTCCCCTTGAGTGAGGAGGACGTCGCCCGCGGCCCCCTCCTGACGGAGGAGGAGGTGCCGAGGTATTCTGCAAACAAACCGCCCTACACCCTGACCTACAGAGAGGTGGAGGTCCCACTGATACTGGAGGAGTTCTTCTACATGGAGGATTACGACTCCGCCATCGTCAAGGGGGATGAGGGGACCCTCCGCGAGATCGCCCCGTCCCTCCTCAACGCCCTGTTGAGCATGAGGGGGGAGGATCGCCTGAAGGTGATACGGGCGATTCACGATCTGGAGTATGCCCTACTTCAGACCTCCTTCACCGGAGGCGTCCCCATCTACACGCAGGAAAACAAGGGGGACCCGCTTGAGAGGTTCGTAGCCCAACTGGGGGACGATATAACCGAGTACGGGGACCTGATCTGGAGCAACTTCGGTCTGGCCGTCGTATATATCTTCACCCACCGGACGTTCGCCCAGAGGTACTGAAAAAGGGGGGGCCTTCCGGCCCCCTTTCCGTCAGATCATCTCAAATATCCCCGCCGCTCCCATACCTCCACCGATGCACATCGTGACCATACCGAGTTGGCCCCCTATCCTCTGCAGCTCGTACAGGAGTTTGGCCGTCAGGATGGCACCCGTCGCGCCGAGCGGGTGGCCGAGGGCTATGGCTCCGCCGTTGGGATTCACCCTCTCGTAGGGAAGGTTAAGTTCCCTTATAACTGCGAGGGACTGGGCGGCGAAGGCCTCGTTCAGCTCTATCACGTCCATGTCCTCAACAGTCAGGCCGGCCAGCTTCAGGGCTTTTGGTATGGCCTTTACCGGTCCTATCCCCATTATCTCCGGGGGTACACCGGCGACGGCGTAGGACTTGAAGTAGGCGGCCGGTCCCTTTATGCCGAGGGCCTTGGCCTTCTCCTCGGACATCACTATGACGGCTGCGGCCCCATCGCTCGTCTGGGAGGAGTTCCCGGCCGTTACCGTACCGCCCTGTTTGAAGACCGGCTTCAGTTTGGCCATCTTCTCAAGGGAGGTGTCGTACCGCACGCCCTCATCCACCTCAAACACTATCTCCTGTACGTACGGGTTCCCGTCCTCGTCCTTTCTGATGACGCGGGTCTTTACGGGAACTATCTGCTCCTTGAACCTCCCCTCCTTTATGGCGCGGGCCGCCTTCATGTGGCTCTCGTACCCGAACTTGTCCTGATCCTCGCGAGAGATGTTGTACATCTCCGCCACCCTCTCGGCCGTCAGGCCCATGGACATATAGACCTCCGGGTTGTTGTCCATAAGGTACGGGTTGGGTGACGTCTTTATCCCCCCCATGGGGACCTTGCTCATGGATTCAACCCCACCGGCGATGATGAGGTCGGCCCACCCGGCCATTATCCACTGGGCGGCTATGGCGATGGACTGGAGACCGGAGGAGCAGAAGCGGTTTATGGTCATGCCGGGTACGTCTACGGGCAGCCCCGCCCGCAGGAGGGCCACACGGGCCACGTTCATACCCTGCTCCGCCTCCGGGAAGGCGCACCCCATTATTACGTCGTCTATCTCTTTGGGGTCTATGCCGGACCTCCTGACCACCTCCCCTATCACGAGGGCGGCCAGCTCGTCCGGCCGCGTGTCCTTCAAGCTCCCCCTCGGAGCCTTTCCGATCGGCGTCCTCACGGGGTAAGCGACGACTACCTTTCTCATTTTTTCCTCCTTCAGTTCCTCAAAACTTTGCCCGTGTTCAGCATGTGGATTATGCGCTGCTGGGTCTTCTCGGTTCCGCAAAGCCTCAGGAAGGCTTCCCTCTCAAGGTCAAGGATGTCCCACTCGTCCAACTCCATGCCGTAGGGGACGTCCCCTCCCGTTAGCACCTTCGCTATCTGCTCACCGATGAAGGCGTCGTGTTCGGTTATCCACCTACCCTCAAGCATGTTGTACAGAATCATCTTGAGGTAGCCGAAGCCGGACCTCCCGGTGACCTTTATCTTCTTGGGGACGGGGGGCTGGAAGCCGGTGCGGGCCATCCGCAGGGCGGTCTGCTTGGCCTCGTAGATGAGGAGGTCCTGGTTGTAGGTGACGCCGTCCCCCTCGCGGAGGTACCTGTACTTCTTGGATTCATAGGCGCTCATGGAGACCTTCGCCATCCCGATGGTCATGAAGGCCTCCTTCAGGTAGGGGTACGGGTCCCCCTCTCCCCTCTCCATGGCGTCCTGGGTCCAGCGTATGAGCATCTCCTTCGTGCCACCGCCGGCCGGCAGGAGTCCCACGGCCACCTCCACCAAGCCCATGTAGGTCTCGGCCGCCGCCTGCGCCCTGTGGGTGTGCATAACGAACTCCGTACCACCACCGAGGGTCCGTCCGAAGGGGGCGGCGACTATGGGCTTCTCAAAGTACTTCAGGGCCATGGAGGTCTTCTGGAACTCCCGGACCATCATATCCAGCTCCTCCCACTCCTCCTCGGCTATGGTCTGGAGGATGAGGGCGAGGTTGGCTCCGGCGGAGAAGTGGCGTCCCTGGTTGCCGATAACGAGGGCGTCAAAGTCGCTGCGCACCTTCTCAAGGCTCTGGTGGATCATCTGGATGATTCCGGGGCCTATGGCGTTGGCCTTGGTGTGGAACTCAAGGAGGGCCACTCCATCCCCAAGGTCTATCAGGCTGGCCTCGTTGTTCTCCATCACCACCTTACCGGCGTTCTTCAGGTACTTGAGAACGATGACGCCCTTCGGCAGCTCCTCCGGCACGTGGTCCTTCTTTACAAAGTCAAAGTAGAGCCTGCGGGTAGGCTCCTGGACGTAGAAGCTCTCCTTACCGGCGTCAAGGAGGGTCTGGACGTTCTTCGGCACCTCCCGCCCTTCCGCCGTTATCCTCTGGACGAACTCCTTAACTCCTACAGCGTCGTAGGTCTCAAAGGGGCCGAGGCGGAAGTTGAAGCCCCACTTTATGGCGTTATCAACGTTGAGGATGTCGTCGGCTATCTCCGGTATGCGGTTGGCAGCGTATATGAGGTAGGCGGACAGGATCTTCCAGGCGAACTCCGCCGCCTTGTCCTTGCCGTTTATGAGAGTCTTTATCCGCTTTCCGGGGTCCTCCTCCATCAGGGCGGCCTCAACGGAGGCGAACTTGGGCTTGGTCGCCTCCCTGTACTCCAACGTCTTCCAGTCTATGACGTACTTCTTGCCGTTTTCCTTCTTGTAGAAGCCGGCGCCCGTCTTGTCGCCGAGGAGACCCTTCTCCACCATCTTCAGGAGGAACTCCGGGGGCTTGAATATCTCCCGCATCTCGTCGTTGGGGGCGTTCTCGTAGACGTTCCGGGCCACGTGGAGGAGGACGTCAAGGCCCACCATATCTACGGTGCGGAAGGTGGCGGACCTCGGCCTGCCCATCGCCCTACCGGTTATGGCGTCCACCTCCTCCACCGTCAGGTCCATCTCCATCATGGTGTGGATGGTGTGGAAGATGTGGAAGACGGCGAGGCGGTTTCCGATGAAGTTGGGGGTGTCCTTGGCCATCACCACGCCCTTACCGAGGCGGCGCATGGCGAAGTCCCTCATAAACTCAACGACCTCCGGATCCGTCTCCTTGCCGGGGATAAGCTCAAGGAGCTTCATAAAGCGGGGCGGGTTGAAGAAGTGGGTTCCGAGGAAGTGCCTACGGAAGTCCTCGCTCCGGCCTTCGGCTATGGCGTTTATGGAGAGACCGGAGGTGTTCGTGGAGACAATCGTGCCGGGCCTCCTGTACTTCTCCACCCTCTCAAAGAGGCTCCTCTTGATGTCTAACCTCTCAACCACGGCCTCAACGATCCAGTCGGCGTCGGCTATCTTGGGCATGTCGTCCTCAAAGTTGCCCACCGTTATGCGGTTGGCGAACTCCGGGGCGTAGAAGGGGGGTATCTTCTTCTCCTTCAGCATCCGCTGAAGGGCCATCCGTGGAAAGCGGTTGCGATCCTTCTCGTCCTTAGCGTCCTTCGGCACTATGTCCAACAGCAGCACGTCTATGCCCACGTTGGCGAGGTGGGCGGCTATCTGACTCCCCATCACTCCGGCGCCGAGGACTGCGGCCTTTCTAATACGGTACTTGCTCATTCTTGCGGGGATTATACGGCGGGAGTACGGGGTGCAACCTCCCATCAGGCGGGAAGGGTTTCGGGGTATAATCAAGAGTCAAGGGCCTGCAATAGTAGAAGGGCGTTTTCTATAGGATTATAGGTGAATTTGGGCAATCTTTTATATCTCACCACGTAGTTGCCATAAAGGCCACGGAGGATGTGGGTTAAGGTATAGTAGTCAGTCAGAGATGCGAGGAATAGGAAGATAGCAGAAATGATAAGCAGTAATATTGCTAAAAAGTGATGGAGGCGAATATAGATAACCGAAAAGGACAACATAACAAAGGACAGGGAGCGTAGGAATATGAAGAACCCTATCGTCCTATCGGCCATTTTTACGGAAGATCGCATTAGATCCTTATCTTTGGCGTACCTGTGAATGCACATAATGAGGGATGAAGCTTCATAGAACTCCTGCGACTTAATGGTGGTCGGAATTATCCGGCAGAAATACGAGTTTATATCTCCGCATACAAGAAACTTAGACAAAAATTTGTGTATTATGCGATACTTAAACATCCGCACTATCGGGGTGAGGGTAAAGCCCATTACATTCAGGACCAACCCCACAGGTATGCTTAGGGGAACAAGCGTCAGCAGGGCTACAGTTATGAACCATACTCCTATTTCACCGCTTATAATTCCGCTCAAAAAATGGCTGATTTGATCATCAAAGAGAGGATAGGAGAGAAAGGCGATTACGAGCATTAGGGCGTACCCCGAAAGGCCATCGGCAAGGGTTATCCGGTAGTCAAATCCTTCCCCCGATATGAATTTCTCCGGCCTTACGTCCATTTGTGGGAATATTATAGGGGCGTCGGACTATCCGAACTTGTAGTATCCCCTACAACCGCCCGTATAATGCAGGCGTGTCTGCGGAGGATCCTGCTGGCCGCTCGTGGATCATAGAAAACTACGAGATACCGCCCGATACGGCGGACTAGATTGAGAGGTTCCTATCCCGGAATCCGGAGGTCCGGGAGGTCCTCAAGGATGCCCCCTTCTATATCCGCCGCATAGTCGGGAACTATCCTCTGTTGTTGGAGCTGGTGAGGGAACCGGAGGAGGACTGGGAGGAGCTTTTTGTGGTGGTGAATACGGATCTGGATGTGAAAGAGGCCCTGGAGCTGGATGACCGCATCTTTGACCTCTGGTTCAAGGACGCCATGCGGAAGGTCGTAGGGAAGCTGGAGATAACCGTAAGGTAGAATGGCGTTCAGATGGGAGGAATACTTTGAGTTAGCGAAAAAGATAAACGAAACTTTCAAGGGGGAGGCTGCACAGCGGACCGTTATAAGCAGGGCCTATTACTCTATGTTCTGCCTTGCGAGGGATTGTATTAGTCTCAAAAATTGGGAATATGAAGTTCATAAGAGGGATATACCCATAGAGTTGTATAAAGGAAAAAGGGGGTAGGGGAACGAGATGAACGGAAAAGAAGCAAGGAGGAGCATACACGCATTCTACGGGGGAAAGAGTATTACATGACCTCTTACAGCAGCAGTTATCGTTACTACGATGGTTTCCCTCACGGCGGTTCATCCCCCAGAGGAGGGTTCGGGGGATTCTGGTATAACGGTGGTGGTTCGTGGCCCGGCGGCGGTGGGTTTGGAAGCGGTGGTGCCGACGGCGCCGTCATCATCTGGTACTGATGGCAAAGGGGGGCCGGAGGCCCCCTTCTTTTTTACCCCTTCAAAGTCCCTGTTCTATGACCAGTTCCGTACACCTCCTCGCCATCCTCCTCACCCGCAGTATGTAGTTCTGTCTCTCCTCCGGGGATATGGCCCTGCGGGCGTCAAGGATGTTTAGGGTATGGGACATCTTTATGACCATATCGTACGCCGGGTAGAGCAGACCCTTATCGGCCAGCCTCCTCGCCTCCCTCTCGTAGAAGTCAAACAGCCTCCTGTGTTCCTCAACATCCGCCTCCTCAAAGTTGTACACGCAGAACTGCCTCTCAAGCTCCCGGTATATGTCCCCCCACGTAAGTTCTTCGTTCCACCTTATATCAAATACGCTCTCCACCCCCTGAACGAACATGGCCAGCCTCTCAAGGCCGTAGGTTATTTCGGCACTCACCAGTTTCACGTCCACACCCCCCACCTGCTGGAAGTAGGTGAACTGGGTTACCTCAAGGCCGTCCAGCCACACCTCCCATCCGAGGCCCCACGCTCCGAGGGTCGGACTCTCCCAGTCGTCCTCCACGAAGCGAAGGTCATGTTCCTCCACTCTTATACCTATGGCCTTTAAAGAGTCAACGTACATATCAATTACGTCCTCTGGTGCAGGCTTCAGGATAACCTGATACTGGTGGTACTGCTGGAGGCGGTTCGGGTTCTCGGCATAGCGTCCGTCCTTGGGCCTGCGGGTTATCTCAACGTAGGCCGCCCTCCAGGGGTTGGGGTCGCTCGCCCTCAGGAACGTGGCCGGGTTGAAGGTCCCCGCCCCCACCTCGGAGTTGTAAGGGTTCAGTATAACTGCCCCCTTAGAACGCCAGAAGTCGTGAAGCCTCAGGATGATGTCCTGAAACGTCATTCCTCCTCTTCCTCCTCCGGGTAGTACTCGTCAGGCTCGTCGTACGTCCACACCTCAACCAGATCTTTGGCCTTGTCTATGTACTCCGCCGCCTTACGGAAGATGTACATGAGGTCGGATCTCGGAAGTTCCCCGTTTTTGGCCTCGTTTATCTTCCTCTCAAGGTCCTGAAGGAGATCCTTCAGGTTCTGGACCAGGGTCTCAGGAGTCTCCCTCCGGAAAAATATGTCCTCCTCTTCCTCCTCCTGCTTACCCTTAAACGTCTCTGCTATGGTGTAGATTTCGTCAATTATCTCCTCAATAAGGGTCCTCCAGTCCTCCTCGTACCCGGTCGTATCTATCCACAGATCCAGAATTTCCCTGTCCGTCATAGGCGGCTATTATAGAGAAGATGGCGATGTTTTGAAGGGCCTATCCCTTTAACGCCTTAAGTACCATCTCCTTC
>WFXS01000097.1 GCA_015490465.1 Caldifarciminota bacterium | reverse complement strand
CTGAGGTTGAAAGTGAGATGGAGTACGTCCTGAAAAAGAGTGAAGACCTGTTGAAAAGCGGAGTTGGAAAGGTAGTATGGATATTCACGAGACCGAAGAAGGTGATGGTCTTTGAAAAAGGAAAAAAGGGTGTTATCCTTGATTGGGAGGATAGTATTCCGCTTATTGAAGGGGTGGAGTTAAGGCTGTCAGATCTTCTGAAGCAACCTTAGGAACCAGAAGCGGAGTTATATCCCGGTGATAAAGAAGTCCGGGTGAATAGGGTTGTAGTGCAGTTAAAATGTGGATGCTGTGGTGGGGGAAGTGGCCTATGAATAATTGAGGATATGCAGGCTCAATAGTGCGGCGGAACACCGGCAGGTCTCTCTCTGGAGACTCACTTAACCCCCCAGCCCTTCAGCTTTTTCCTGAGTTCCTTCACCTTTCTCTTGCGATAGGGATCCTTCTCCCTGTTCAGGTACCATAAAGATTCGTACCACACCTTACGGGCCTCCTTTTCCTTTCCCTGACCGTGGAGGCTCTCCCCCATGTAGTAGAGGGCTTCGGCTATACATACCCTGCAACCGGGGTTTCTTCTCTTTATGTCCTCCTTTATCTCCCTGTAGGTACGATAGGCCTCAGGGTACATGCCTGCCTTCAGGTAAGCCTGTGCGAGTACCCACCGGAACGTCCTGCTGTTGGGGTACATGGAGAGGGCCTTTCTGGCGTACTTTATCGCCTTCCCCGGTTTGTTGTCAAACACGTACACGTAAACCAATCCCACGTAGGCGAGGGGTTTTGCAAGCACCCCTTTGCTGGAGACCACCTTTAGCTTCTCTATTCCCCGTTTCTTCCTTGACGAGGACTTCGTGAGGTAACCGATGGCGTAGTCGTAGAGACCCATGGGAAGGAGGGCGTCGTAAACGGTCGTATCCTCCTGGTAGGCCTCCCTGTACAGGTTAAAGGACTTGTTCCCAAGAGCAAGAGCCTTCGGTATATCCTGACGCTTTCCGAAGAAGACCGCCCCCATGGCCATAACGGTGGCGAGGAGCATCTTCTCCCTCGTACTCTTGTTCCTCTTCCGGTCGTAGGTTTCTATTAGAGAGTCCAGAAGCGATACGAACTCGTCGTACCGGTAATCGGTGTTGTTGTCCGACATATATATCTGGAGATAGGCCAGCTTCAGAGCCGACCACACGAACGGATCCATGCTCCCCTTAAGGTTCCTGATCCTGCTTTCAAACTCACCGAACCTCTCCGTATAGAGCAGAGTTGAGA
The DNA here is from genome assembly GCA_015490465.1 of Caldifarciminota bacterium. Classification (GTDB taxonomy): domain Bacteria; phylum Hydrothermota; class Hydrothermia; order LBFQ01; family LBFQ01; genus JAADCS01. Next base: position 11,643 of record WFXS01000097.1, on the reverse strand, counting down.
GGGAGTCTATAAGGGCTATCTCCTTCGTGGTAAGTACGTAGGACAGCAGAAACACGGCTACCTTCCCGTTAGCGATGGGTAATCAAGGTTGAAGCGAAGGTGGTAGTAGAGTTTGAGCGCAACGAATACCGTTAACGCCGGCAGGAGGAAGGGAGGGTACTTCACTATCAGGGCGAGTACGAAGGCGACCCCCGATACTCTGTAGGCCAGTTTTATACTGAACTCGTCTCCCCGTACGGCTCCCCAGATGTAGAAGGGCAGAGAAACGGCTCCCACAACGGCCATCATAGGGTTGAAGGATGGCCAGAGAGAGAAAAGTACAGTTAAGAGGACAAAGAACGCGCCGAGCGTGGCCGTTACGCGTTCACCAAGGAGTACCCCCGTGGTTATCAGGCCGGCCCTCCGGTCGCCGGGGATATCCGGGACGGTCGTGTTGAGATAGAGTGCGGATACGGCGAAGAAGTAGGGGACGGTTATACTTAGACTATCCGTGAGGTTGCCTCCACCGGCAACGTATCCGGCGGAGACGTTTAAAACCGCGTATCCGAGGGCGTTGGAGAGCATATCAAGAAAGGGTCTACCTTTGAACCGGAACGGTGGGAGGGAGTACAGTGTACCCACGACGGCGCCCGCGATCAGAAGAAGTAAAAAATCCGTGCCAACGAGAGCGCCGAAGACGAAGGACAGGAGCAGGAGGAGAAGGGCAAATGCCCCGGCCTCTCCAACGCCGATATGGCCGTCGGCTATCAGAAACAACTTACGGTTCAGGCGGTCGCTTTCCCTGTCGTATATCTGGTTGAGGACGTAGATATAAGCGCTTATAAAGGTGGCAGATAGGAAGCCGTACCAGAACTCCGGAAGGGACGGAACGTTCAAAACGGGTCTGAGATCGCCCATGCGCCCAACGACGTGGAGGTAGCCGAGTACGTAAAACCCCCAGCCCGGAAGTATCAGGGTGGGGCGTGTCAGGAACACGAAGTCAACCAGTTTCCTCAGCACGAGTTCACAATTCTAAGGAAGACCCCTCTGTCCCTCAAGTATCTCGGATATCAGGTAGTAGGCCAAACTCAGGATAGCCTCCTCGTCGTCCCCCTTCTGTATAACGTGGGCCGGCTTTTTCAATCCCATAAGGATGGGGCCCACCATCTTCGTACCGGATGCGGCGCCGAGGAGTTTGTACGATATGTTGGCCGAGTTCAGATCCGGGAATATGAGGACGTTAGCCCGAACTTCCTCTCTGGCAAACTCCGAAAACGGATAGAGCTCCTTCAGGATCCTCTTATTAAGGAGTACGTCAGCGTGTCCCTCCCCTTCGGCCAGTATGTCCGGCGCCCTCTCTTTCAGTATGGCGATCGCTTCCCGCATCTTCCGGGCGGTGGGATGTTTGGACGTACCGAAGTTGGAAAAGGATACGAACCCAACCCTCGGCTCCTGACCGAACTTCCGGGCCACCTCCGAGGCCATTATGGCCATCTCTGCCAGATCTTCGGCGGAGGGGTCGGGGTTAACGGTCGTGTCGGCGAAGAAGAGAGGTCCAAGACGTTTACTCAGGGCCACGTACAGACCCGCCACCTTGCGTATCCCCTCCCTCGTTTTAATTATCTCAAGTAGCGGACGTATGGACTCACCATAGTTGTGTACTACGCCGTACAGGAAGCCGTCAACGTACCCGTCGTAGAGGAGCATGGTCCCCAGATACCGTCGGCTCCTCATCTTAACCAGGGCATCGGCAAGGGTAAGACCCTTCTTCCACCTCAACTTCCACAGCTTTTCTGCGTAGGGCCTGACGTCAAACTTCCAGAGGTCTACGATCTCGTACTTGAAGTGCAGCTGCAGGGCCTTTATCTGGCGCTCTATGACGTCCTTATCCCCTATGAGTACCGGGAAGGCCATGTTTTCCCGGCTCAGAACGTTGGCGACCCTCAGGATCGTCTCGTTGTCTCCCTCCGGGAAAACTATACGGGGGAGTTTCTGAGGTTTCACGTGGATGAGGGATCTGGTAAAGCTTACGGCCTCTTCGGTTATTCCCCGTAGTTTCTCCCTGTACTCCTCAAGGTTAAGTGTGAGACGGGCAACCCCGTCCCTCATGGCCGCTTCGGCCACGGCTGGCGCAACCCAGTATATGAGACGGGGATCCAGGGGCTTGGGTACTATATAGTCCTTTCCGAAACTCAGGGAGTTAAGGTTGTAAGCCTTTAGGACACTCTCGGGGACGTCCTCTCTGGCGAGTCGGGCTATGGCCTCTGCTGCTGCTATCTTCATCCCGTACGTTATCGTGGTGGCCCGGACGTCAAGGGCGCCCCTGAATATGTACGGAAAACCCAGAACGTTGTTCAGCTGGTTGGGATAATCGGACCTACCCGTCGCCACTATGGCGTCCGGTCTGACCTCCCTCGCTATCCCGTGATCCACCTCGGGTACAGGGTTAGAAAGGGCAAATATAACTGGCTTCTCCGCCATTAACTTCAGATCTTCCCCGCTCACCAGGTTGGGTCTTGAGACTCCTATAAACACGTCCGCCCCTTTCAGAGCATCCCTGAGGGTTCGCTCCTCCGTTTCAACGGCGAACTCCTCTTTGTAAGGGTTCATTCCCTCCTTACGGCCCCTGTAGATAACTCCCCGCGAGTCCACAAGTCTGATGTTCTCCTTCTTCGCCCCGTAGTTAACGAGTAGCCGGGCTATGGCTATGCCCGCCGCACCGGCGCCCAGGATGACGATCTTGACGTCCTCTATCCTCTTTCCCTGTAGCTCAAGGGCGTTTATCAGACCGGCAAGGACGATTATGGCCGTGCCGTGCTGGTCGTCGTGAAATACGGGTATGTTCAGGGTCTCCTTTAATTTTTCCTCTATGTAAAAGCATTCCGGAGCCTTTATATCTTCAAGGTTTATACCTCCAAACGTGGGTGCTATCGCCTTTACCACGTTTACGAAGTGATCCGGATCCCGGGAGTCCACCTCTATGTCTATTGAATCCACGTCCGCAAGACGCTTAAACAGAAGAGCCTTCCCCTCCATAACGGGTTTGGCTGCGAGAGGCCCTATATCTCCAAGTCCCAGAACGGCAGTACCGTTGGAGATTACGGCCACAAGGTTGGGTTTTATGGTGTACCTGTAAACGTTCTCGGGGTCCTCATGTATGGCTCTGGAGACTTCGGCCACGCCAGGTGTATAGGCGAGGGACAGATCCCTCTGGGTCTCGGCCGGTTTGGACGGTAGGATGGCGAGTTTTCCGGGTCTCCCTTTTTCGTGGTAATCAAATACCTCCTCTCTGGAAATCTTCATGGTAAGCGATTCTACGGTGGTGGCGGGTACGCGAAACCCGAGTTTACCGAATACACGTTCCAGCTGTACAATATTTGAAGGCATCGTTCGCTGTCACATGCACAATTATCGGATTGCAGGTGCGAAGTAATTATCGCAAATTTTCCGTATATGGTGTTTTTGTTTTACTTTTGATGCCGATTTATACGATGCAAACTTTTTGCATGCAGTTCTAACCGTTAGTGTTAAGAAGTATGCGATAAAATTTTTGCGAAATATAAACGCTTATCAAGGCGCCCCAAACCCTAACGTACCTCCTCTATAATTCCTCGTTCATGCCAGCCGTTATAAGGGAGAACGTCCCCCTCGCCCCGTATACCACCTTTCGCCTCGGTGGGCCAGCGCGCTATTTTCTCAACGCACGTACGGTTGAGGACGTTATAGAGGGAATAAGGTTCGCTGCGGACAGGGGTTTAAGGGTACTTCCCCTCGGTGCGGGGTCCGACGTCCTCATCCCCGACTCTGGCTTTGACGGTCTGGTGATACGGCTGGCCAGCCTCAGAGGGTTCAGGACGAACGGTAACCTCGTATACCTGAAGGCCGGTGAACCTCTCCCCCGCGTTGCGAGGGAGATGGCCGAAAAGGGGTTGAGCGGTTTTGAGTACGTCGTGGGAGTACCCGGCACGGTTGGGGGAGGGGTGGCCAAAAACGCCGGCGCACACGGTGGCGAGATAAAGGACATACTCGTGGAAGCCTACGTGGTGGATACCGGAGGGAACGTTAACACCCTGCGAAGGGACGAACTCGGCCTCACTTACAGATCATCGTCTCTGCCGTCCAGAGGTATACTGGTGGAAGCCCTCTTCAAACTCCGTGAAGACGACCCCGAAGTCATAAAACGCAGGATAGACGAGTTCCTGTCGTACCGGGAGACCAGACAGCCGTGGACGGAACGCACGGCCGGATGCATGTTCAAGAATCCACCGGGGGATTACGCCGGCAGGCTCATAGACCTCGCCGGTCTGAAGGGTTTCCGTATAGGTGGGATAAGGGTTTCCGAGAAACACGCGAACTTCTTTATAAACGAAGGGGGAACTGCAGACGATGCCATAAGGCTCATAGAGTACGTGCGCGACCGCGTAAGGGAGGCCTTTGGCGTAGAACTGGAGGTAGAAATTGAAATCGTCAGATAGGGAAATCTCCGGCGTCTTAGTGATAGACTTAGGAGCCTTCAGCACGAGGGCGGCTATGGTGGGACCCTCCGGGGTCTCCAAGATTGAGAGCATCCGCACCAGGGGTTTCAACGGCTACATTTCCAACCTTGATACTCTGGTGAAAACCGTACACAGCGTGGTGCGTAGTCTGGCCAGTACCGTACAGCTCCCACAGGGTGGAAGCGTACCCACCGTCCTCCTCGTACATCTGAAGGACAGCATGCAGTTCAGGGTAGCCCACCACGAGATATCGGTCTCCCATTCCTCCGATGACGGGAAGGTTACGAGCGAACAGGTGGAGAAGCTCCATTCGGAACTCAGAGATAAGATAACCGGGACCGACGGACACGCCCTCTTCTTCTCCGTTTCCCGGTACCGGGTAGTGCAGAGGGGCATAGAGAGGGACGTGGAGAACCCGCGGGGACTCCGGGTTGATATCCTCAAAGGAACGGCCGTCGGGATCGTAGTAACGAGGGACATATACGAGAACTTCCTTGACGTCTTCAGGGAGTACAACGAGAAGTACGGTGATAGCATAGAGCTTGACCCTATCGGGGTGTACAGTTCCACCGTATCCTCGGCCCTCGGAGCCGTAGACCAGGGAGTGGACGTACACCTGCATATAGACCTGGGGCATACGTCCTTCAGGGTAATAAAGTTGATAAACGGAAGGGTCTTCGCGTACGAGGAGTACAACAGGGGTGGAGACAGCATCATAAAGAACGTTAGCTCAACGCTCAGTATACCTCCGAAGTACGGGTTTCAGATCCTGCAGCAGTACCTGAAGGAGGGACGTAAGACCGTTCAGGTACACGGGAAGACCATAGACACGGCCATAGTTGAGGAGATCCTCCGCAAGACGTTTCTGGAGTTCCTGACGAGCAGGAAGATACGGGCGTTGGTTGACAGCAACGGGGACAGGGCCTTTACCCTGAGCGTATCGGGAGGTCTGGCCAGTTACCGCCGCATAAACGAGTACATATCCGATGCGGGCTTCCCCGAACCCCTGATATTCTCCGATATATTGCCCGACACCCTCGTTTTCCACGGGACACGTAAGCTCATAGAGGAGGAGCTTCTACCGGACGAGCCTGTGTACAGGAACGGGCATACGAGGGAGTGGGGATGGGTGAAGAGGGTGGCAGAGTTTTTCAAGAGGGAAGTCTTAGGCATAGAAGAAAAAGGAGGTTAACATGGGCGAATACAATGAGCATCAGAACACGCAGATACTGTTAGTAGGCATCGGAGGTGCCGGGTGTAACATCGTGGATCAGGTGGCCGGTCAGTACTTTACCGGTTATCCCTATAAGGTGAAGGTATTCGCTATAAACACCGATAGTCAGAACCTGAGAAATCTCAGAAACATAGGTACGACCATACAGCTGGGTAAGAAGGGCAGGGGAGCCGGTTCGGATCCCGACAGGGGGAGGAGAATTGCCCTCAAGGCACTGGAAGAGGGAGCCTTATACGCCCTGAACCATGCTCCCGACGGTAGTGAGGATGCACCCGAATACGACCTCATCCTCGTCACCGCTGGCCTCGGAGGAGGAACGGGAACGGGTGCGGGTCCGGTGATAGTGGAGTACCTCAGGGAGCAGTTTCCGGAAGCCATCATAATGGGGATCCTCATCTATCCGGAGGATATGGAGTCGGGGGTAAAGACGGAGATAGCAAAGCAGGGACTCGCCGAGTACTACAGGCTGGTGGACTCCATAGTAGTGATAAACAACGGAAGTATAGTAGATCCGAACAAGCCGATAAGTGAAGCCTACGATCTCGCCGATAAGTACGTGGCTAACACCATCATGACCATACTGGACATAAGCGAGGATTACGGTAAGCCCAACCTTGACTTCAACGATATCCAGAAAGCCCTTGAACCTCCAAAGCCCCACTACCCCAACGTCTCAAAGTTCGCCTTCGTCTCTACGATTGAGCTGCCCAGCGCCAACGATATAGATCGGATATACGAAGAGCTGAGCAAGCGGAAAAAACACCTATCCATCAAGAGCTTCAGCGGGGCCCGTACCCTCCTGATAGGGTTCTTCCATAGCGGCAAATCCCTGACGTGGGAGAAGGCTCAGGCGGTCGTGAGGACACTTAAAAACGAGATAATCATGGCTGGAAGGCAGCCCTACATCAAGGCTGGAGACTTTACGCAGAACAAGGAGAACATGCTGGACCGGGTTAAGATATCCGTGATAATATCCGGTGTAAATCCAGACTCTTACATCCTCAACGCCCTGAACGACGCTGCAGCAGAGAAAGAAGTGGAGGAGATCCTCAAGGGTTTCAGGGATGAAGGAAGCGTTTAAGGCCTTCGTATCCGCCTCCTACCGTAGCGCCTTCGCCGTACTCGGTATAACCCTGTCCATATTCATGCTCGTTATCACTGCCAACGCAGCGTTCGTATCCTACTCCACCTACTCCAGAATAAGGGACGATATACGGATAGAGGTCTTCCCGAAGGTACGGACGGAGGAGGTCGTATCCTTTCTGAAGGTTCTGGGGGGTGTGGATAGCGTTGAGATCGTGAGCGAAGAGAAGGCCCGTAAGGAGTTTGAGAGGTTCTATCCGCAGCTCTCCGACCTCCTCTCACGCCTCGGCGAGGACGTATTCTATCCGATGGTAAGGGTGTATCCCAGAGATCACTGGAGGGAAGTTGAGTTCCTTGACATACTCAGCGGTGAGATAGAGGCCTACAGGGGCGTTGCGGGGGTGTACTACGGGAGGGAATGGCTCAAGGCCGCGCAGGATTTCTTCAAATTTCTCCTTGGTGCCAACGTTGTGGTCCTTCTAACGGCCTTCGTGGTGAACCTTCTGGTTTCGTACTACACCGTGCGGTTCGTCGTACATCACCGCCGTAACCTCATAGAGATCCTAAGGCTTGCGGGCGTATCACCCTTCAGGTTGAGGTACCCGTACGTTCTACTGTCCGTGATGTACGCCCTCATCTCGTGGCTTCTCGTTGCCCCCGTAGCTCTGTACCTCGTGAGGTACTACGGCCCGGCTCCGGGTATGTTGAAGTTTAACACTACGCTCCTCGGAGGAGTACTCCTGATCACGACCATCACCACGGTCATGGGAGGACTGCGGGCCCTATCGGATCTGGAGAGAGGACTCCGGTAGAGATCAGCCGAATAGCGCTCTCAGACCTTCAACTATCATCCTGACGGCGTAGGCCGACAGTATAATCATAAAGATCTTGGAGATTGCGGTGGACCCTCCCTTTCCGAGGAGGCGCATCAGTAGATTGGCGTTGAAGAGGGCAACCGACGTAACGAGGATGTTAAGGGCCATGGCCGTCATGGTGTTCAAATGCCCCACGGTATCAACGAGGCTCAGGGCGGTTGTCAGGACGGCGGGCCCTACTATGAGCGGTATGCCGAGAGGAACCAGACCGAGGTCCTCGGTGTGCCTCTTGAAACCTTCCGATGAGAGGAGATCCCTGACTGACAGGACGAGGAGGAGGATACCACCGGCGACCTTAAAGTGATCCGAAGTTATGGTGAACAGGTTCAGGATGTAATCCCCCAACAATATGAAACCTTCCGAGACCACAAAGGCGAATATTGCCGACTGGAGTATGACCCTCCTCTGGGCTTTCTCGCTCAGGTCCCCGGCCAGCGCGATAAAGGTCGGCACTATCCCTATCACGTCTATGGCTATGAATATGGATACGAACGCCTGAACAAAACCCTCCATCAAAAGCCTCAATTCTACGGTGGGTTAAAAGCATTATTAATACGGTTGCAAGGCCGTTCCATATCGGGCGATCCAGATTTAGAATAGGGAGTTATGTCACATTCTCTCGTGGGTTTAACTTTCCGTCCGTCCGATCAGGATTCCCTCCCCGTCTATGCCGTCCTGGAGAAGAAGAGGGGAAGGATATACTTCGTTAATGTGGGGGTTTTAAAGGACTGGGAGGAGATTTTTGATATCGGTGACTTCAACCGTGTGGCCTTCAACTTCCTCTACGTGCCTGACGGTTTTTACAGACCCCCTAAGTTCCGTTTGAAGATGTACGTTGACACGGTGTCTTCCGTTCTCCATAAGGCCCACGAAAGGGATGTGGAGATCTATCCGGTTTATACGTACGGTTTTTACGCACGGGATGGGATGGTCCCTTCAAAGAGTACTCTTGCGGGATTGCACGCCCGGTTTACCCGTATTAACGAGTACATTACCGGTCTTAACCGGTTCAGACTACTTGATTACAACTGGAAGATCCTGCCCTCAGACCTGCTGGACGCGATAGCAACCGCCCTCACCCTCCACTTTCTGGATACGGGAAAGGGATACTTCGTTGAGGTTGACGGTATAAAGGTGTTCGTCCCCGAATGAAGGCTACGGTAAAGGAGGAAAACAACCCGCGGGGAGCCTCCGTAATAGAGAGATTGTCCGAGGAGGTCTTTACCCGTTATGCGAGATGGGACAGCGCCTCGGTTACGATGTACCTCCGCCTGGGAGGTAAAGTCTTCGTCGCCTACAACGGTGAGGAGGTTCTGGGTGGTGCGTTCCTGCGTAAGTTAACGGACGAGTTATGGGAACTCACCATGATAGGGGTGTTCCCCGATTACAGGATGAGGGGGGTAGGAAAGGCCATAATGAGGAAGATCTTAGAGAGTGTACGGGGTGAGATCTACCTGCACGTCAGCGTGGACAACTCTCCGGCGATAAAGTTGTACGAGGACTTCGGATTTTTAAAGGTAAAACGCATATCCCGATTCTACTCCACGGGAGAGGATGCCTATCTGATGGTTTTAAAGCGTACTCCGAGGCGACCGGAGAAGGAGTCGGACGTACGAGGATAGTCCGTCCTGTAGTGTACACCTCTGCTCTCCTCCCGCCACAGGGCGGCCTCTAATATCGCCCGGGCCAGATTCCCCGAACCTCCCATACCTCCAATCTCCTCAAGTCCTCTGCGGAGATCCTCCCCGTCCCTCTCAACACCGGCCACGTCCTCCATTACTTTCTTGATCTTCATCAGATCTTCTTCCCCTTCGGCGATATCCATTTCCTCCTCGTGGAGGAACTTAAAACGGGGCCACTCCAAGATGTCGTTCTCAATATCAAGGGCCACCCGGTACCCGAATACGAGGGCCTCAAGGAGGGAGTTGGAGGCAAGGCGGTTGGCACCGTGGGCGCCCGTTGCCGAACATTCTCCTACCGCCCAGAGACCTTTGAGATCTGTACGTCCCCACAGGTCGGTCTTTACTCCACCTATGCTGTAGTGGGCAGCAGGGGATACGGGTATCCTCGGGCCGTACCTGTCGTACAGCCGTTTTGCCACAGGAAAACGGTCCATATCAACCCGGTTGAGGTCAAGATAAACCGGACCGTACTTCTTCCTGTAGTTGTATATCGCGCGGGCTACTATGTCCCTCGGAAGCAGAGGGTTTACTACGTCCCTACCCTCATCGTTGACCAACCTCGCCCCCGCACCCCTGAGGGCCTCCGTGAGGAGTACGGGCGGATCCGTAAGACTCACCGTGGGATGGAACTGTACGAACTCCAGATCCGTGAGATGGGCGCCGGCTTTCCCGGCCATGAGTATACCGTAACCCACGGTTCCGGGTGGGTTGCTCGTCCTCTCCCACAGGGCGGCGTAGCCACCGGTGGCGAGTACGACGGCGTTGGCCTCTATATCTCTGCCGTTTCCTAACCGTACCCCGACTACCTTACCCCTGTCAACTATAAGGTCCTTAACGTACGCTTCCACCCTCTCAACCCTATCTTTCGCCTTTGAATACAGGAATTCCATAAGCTTCCTTCCCGTTTCATCTCCCACGTTCCAGACCCTCGGGAAGGAGTGACCCCCCTCAAGGTGGGGACGGGGGTTGAACCTGAACCCCATCTGTACGAGTTTGTTCACGACCGTCGGACCGTAATGGGTTAACACCATCGCCGCCCTCTTGTCGTTGAAGTACGCCCCGGCCTTCAGGGTATCTTCGTAATGGAAGAGGGGGCTATCGTTGGGATCAAGGGCGGCGGCTATTCCCCCCTGCGCCCAGAAGGTGTTCGCGTAGGAAGGGTCGTCCGGTGCGATCAGTACTACCTCTACCTTACGGAAACTGAGGGCCGTCCATAGCCCTGCTATCCCTCCGCCAACGACCGCGACTTTCACGTCGGTATTTTAGCGGGGAAGGTCGGTGTTGAGTCCTCTTACCCGATTACCTCCGCAGGGTAGGGGAAGAACTAGGTTGCCGTCCGTCGTATCTAAAATAAACCCGAGTTGCTATTCAAAATCTGATTTGATGTATAGGAAATTAAGTAATTTAGTGGTGAGTTTATAAAATAGGTTAATGGTATAGAAGCACACCCCCAGCAGGTGGGTGTTTCCACCTTATACTGGGGGTATGACTGAACACATCATAGCAATCTACGTGATCGTTGGCGATATTCTAAAGGCGAACGGCCACAAGGATGACCCTCGTTCCAAGATGAGCGATGCGGAGGTGATAACGACCTTCCTCGTGGCAGCATATCTTTTTGGAGGAAACATAGAAAAGGCGAGGAAATTTTTGAGGGATGAGAGATACATACCGAACATGCTAAGCAAATCAAGGCTAATAAGGAGGGGATTACGCCGATAGGGGGACTGGCTATTTGATACCTGATATTGCATTCACGTGGAGGTACAAAGGTTTCAAAAGCCGAACGTTATCTTTAACGACGCTGGGAACAACATGCATTCAAAAAATTGGGTATTCAGTGAATAGGATGATACAAGCAGTAGGATGGAAATGTTTCTTGATGATAAAAGACCTGTGTGGTTTATCAGATGGAAGTATCCCGGGATGGATAAGATGTGTACCTTCGGTGAACTGTCATCCTTCTATCAACGCAATACCAAAAATTGAAATCCGGGTTTCAGGAATTGGAATTTTAGCATCTGAGATACAGGAAATTTCTCGCCAACGGCTCCTTGGAGGCTGCATCGTCCCATCCGCCGAATGCCCTCTGGGGAATGGCCTGTGTCCAGCATCGTCCCCTTTCCGTAGATCGTGGATGCTTCCAGTAGTTTCGCGATACGTAATCGCCGCCGAAGTTGGTGGAGAGATAAACGTACTCCTGCCATCTGTTTCTTATGCCAAAGAAACTCTGAGGTCGCCTTTACACGACCCCTTCCTGCCCTTATCAGGGCGGTTAGAATTTCCAGTACTTT
>WFXS01000096.1 GCA_015490465.1 Caldifarciminota bacterium | reverse complement strand
TTGGATATGGCCGTGAGGACGGCCGTGTCGGAAGTTAGGGCTAAGGCCGGAAGCGGATCCCTGTCGTTCCGTAGCCTTCCGACCAGTTCAGCAACGAAGTGCTGGGCGTCGGTTGCACTTCCCCCGTTCCCGCACACGAGGACCTTGTGGCCGTTGCGTATGGCCTCCCCTATCATCTCCGAAGCCCGTACGACTTCGCCCTCAAGCGATCCTATAAGGTCCAGCACCCTCTTCAGTTCCCTTAGAGCCTCCCTGAACTCCAACCTACCCCTCCATTACCTTAACGTAAACCTTCCTGCTTCTGGGGCCATCAAACTCGCAGAAGAATATCCCCTGCCACGTCCCCAGTATAACGTCCCCGTCTTCAACTATCAGGGTAAGGGACGGTCCAACCAGTACGCTCTTTATGTGGGAATCGGCGTTCCCCTCAAGGTGGTGGTAGCGTTTGCCGGCAGGTACCAGCTCACTCAGATGCTCGTTTATGTCCACACTTACGGAGGGGTCGGCGTTCTCGTTTACCGTAAGGGCGGCCGTGGTGTGGGGGCAGTAAAGTACGCATATCCCGGATCTAACTCCGCTCTCTTTAACTACCTGCCTGACGGCATCGGTTATGTCAAGGAGTTCGTTCCTCCTGTTCGTTCTGACGTTAACGACCTTCAACATAGAGATAATTCTACCGACGACTGAGGTAATTGGGCATAACGTACTGCACGGAACCGTCCGGCGGGATTAAAATATAGACGTGGAAAAGAGGCATATTTTACTTTTAGTCCCCGGAACTCTTCTGTTTACGGGGTGCTTTTTCGGGACTTTTCAGACCGCCCAGCCCCTGAAGCCGGGTGAGATAGACGCAGGATTGTACGGGAACGTTCCCGCCCACGTCCTCCCTGAGTCCAAAAATGCGGCTATTGAAGGTAAATACGGAGTCCTTCCTACCTTTGGAGGGTTCTTCGGAATAGGAGCCATGAAGAACCTCTCCGTCGGCCTTACGGCCAACTTCCTCGGCCTCGCCCCCTACGCGAAGTGGACCTTTTACAAGCATCCCCGGTACGAGTTTTACGCCTCCGTCCTGCCCAAGCTGTACGTGGACGTCTTCAGTACGTCCTACATAACCCCAGAAGTTGACCTCATAACCGGAGCGCGGGTAAACAGGTACTTCTCATGGTACGTCTCCTACCAGCTCCTGTACTCCATAACTGGATACAAGTACGATCCCAACTTCACGATAGACACAATAAGGATACCCGGAGCCATAAGGCGTTTCCCCTACCTCCACCAGTACGTGGCCTTCGGCATAGATCTGACCGGTCACTTCAAGGGAAAGACGGGTAAGATACCCTACGGCCTCCGTCTGGAGTTCGGCGGATCCTACTTTTACCACGACGGGAAATACTACCCCTTCCTGAACTTCGGAATAGCCCTCACGGGAGGTACAGCCCTCGGGTGCCTGAGCCTCGTGGCAAGGAACCCCCAGTGCTGTATGTACGGTACTCTGGTGGGTTACCAGCTCATGATGAAAGCCTACACAACACCGGAGGAGGACGAGGAGAACAAGCAGGAGAAGGAGACGGGAACGGGGAAGAAGCAGAAGTAGTGGACGTAGAATACCCACTTGAGGGATAGGTTCTTTTTTTTCGTAGTTTTTGTCGTACTTTTCCTTATACCGATCGTGTACTTTGGCTCTCTCGGGGATTCGGTCAGCGATTGGGTGGCATCCTACTATCACGTGAACTATACGTACGGTTTCGTCAGGAGAGGTCTCGTGGGGACTCTGGCCCTACCCTTCGGGGATGTAAAACGGTTCGCCTTCTGGTCAACCTTCATGGCCTCTCTACTGATGGCCCTGATATTTACTTTTCTCACGGAGGATAGACGGTTGTGGCTTCTCTTCCTCCTGTCTCCGGCTACGGCTCTGCACCTCGGGTTTGACGTGGGGAGGTACGACCACTTCAACCTCCTCCTTATGGCCGTATCCCTTCTGCTCATAAATCGGAGGAAGTACCTTTACGTTATCCCTTTTTTAACGGCTCTTGGGGTACTTGTACACGAGGCCTACGTAATTTACGCCGTTCCCGTCCTGACGGTCCTCCTGTGGCCGAGGAACAGGAGGGTGGCCATATTAAACGGCATCGTATCCCTATCTCTGGTGTTCACCGTGGTGATGTGGGGTGATCCGTCTACCCAGATGGAAAGGGATCTTCTCTCAAGACCGGAGGTTATCCCCGATGCCATAGGGGCCTTATCAGCCAGCATTAAGGATACCATCTTCTCAAACCTATTCTACATTCGCGGGGAAGTACTACGGAGACCGTGGGACTTCGTTCTACCCGCTCTCATCCTTTCGGGATATACCGCAGTTTACCTCTACTCTACCAGGGACCTACCCCTTTGCGTACGGGTGTCCCCCTTTGCCGGTCTCTTACTGTTCGCGTTTGGCTACGATTATCCCCGATGGGTTTCCATTATGGTGATACTCCTCCTCTTCCTCATGGCGTTCTTCGGGGTAACGGTACACCGGAAGGTCAGGAAACTGTCCTTTCTACTTATGGCGACCACGCTCCTCGGTCCCCTGGGGGCAGGGCATTACGCCTTTCCCCTCCTAGAAGCCCTGATCTTCGGGACCCCGCCCTACTAACGCACCTTCAGTACCTTCTCCACCCTCCCGTCCTTAACCACGAAGTACACGCGTCCGCTCTTTATATCCTCTGCTCTGCGGCCGTCCACCGTGTAAACGCTCCCTCCGTAGGTACGGATCCGGGATCTCTCAACCATGTCCACAACCGGGGGATCAAAGTCTATCTGGAACACCCACGTGGTCCACCGGTCGTTGTAACCGTCCCTTACCAGTTCGGCTATCACCCAGAGGGTGGAGTCAACGGGATCCGGCCCTCCACCGAAGTAATCGCCCCAACGGTTCCTGCCCGTTCCCTTGTCGTTGAAGTACCACGAGAGGCCGGCCCTCATCCTGACCGGAGAAAAGGCGGTGTCGTAAGAGGCGCGGGCTATGAAGGCGGCCGACGGGTAGTCTCCCGCAGACGTCCCCACCCTCGTAAAGCTCACGGCTATCCCCCTGGGTGATACGGTAACGGCCGGGTATATCCACGAGACCCCGTTCTCGTAGAGCGCCCTGTCCTCAACGACGCTCCCTGAGGTGTCCAGTATAACGAGCCTTCCAGCAGCAAGGGAGGAGTTCAGGGGATGCTCGTCGTGGAACGTGTAGTACAGCCTACCGTTCATATAGTACACCTGAAACGTGGCCGGGACGACCTCAAGAGCCTGATAACCCCCACCCTGAGGAGCGTCCGGGGCGTAACTGTAAGGTGAAATGGGTAGGGTTATGCAGGACGAGAGCTGGGGGTTGTTCGTTGGGCCGTAGAGTTTGTACATCCTGTTGAAACGTAATAGGTATACGTCGGTGGAGTAATCGTAGGTGGATCGGGAGGGTCTCGGCCAGTTGTACATGCAACCGAGCTCGCTGTCCACGAAGTCCTCTATCCACCCGCTTAACGTACCGTTGTAGGCGCTGTCCTTGCTAAGAACCCTGACTTTGGGGTAGTAGTTGTAAGAGGAGAAACCTACCTGCTGGGAAGTAAGGACTATCCACCGGTCGTTGAAACCTATCTCCGGGTAGTCAGCCCAGTTGTTGGTGTAGGTGTTGTCGTCGTACTTTGCGTTCAGGCGGTAGAAGTACCACCCACCCATCGGGTCGTCCGTCCGGGAGACGGCAAGGAGGTAGTGGGAGGATTGGGTTGAGCCGTTGTAGTACAGAGCGAGGACGAGCCAGCGGCCTGCGAGGAGGTCGTAGGCTATCTTGGGATCAAAGGCCATCCCTCCGGAGGGTATGACGGAGGAGAAGAAGCCCCTCAGCGTGTTGTAGTAGTCTTCCGAGCCGTCGGTTTTGTCGTAGAAGGCTATGTGGGAGTTAACGACCACTCCCACGTACGTACTCCCCGGTACCATCTGAGGGTCCGGTGGGATCCAGTTAGTGTAGTCTATCGCCTCAAAGTCTATGAGAACGGTATCCGAAGGGTAGGGGAGGAAGTTTATAGCATCGGCGTTATTTACAGAACCATCCTTCAAACCGTTCTTCCGGCCCTTCTCAAAGTGGTTAATGCTCGCCAGTCCCCTCATCTCCTCCAGCGCGAGGGGGACGTACTCAGAAGGAGGCGAGGGAAGATGGGCTTTAAACACCTTCACCGTATCAACGGCGGAGGCATAAGAAAAAAGTGACAGTACAAGCATAAGTTCATTATACAGTCGTACGAAGCCGTTTTACTATTACCTTTGCCCCGTTTCTAAACGTATTGTATTACATTGCAAAAACACGCCTGTATCGTATATTGAAGATAGGACGTGCCTTATCACGCTGCTTTCCGTACCTCCTCCATCTCCCACTCCAGTACGTTCTCCGGTACGCTCTCCCCCTCTATCCTGATAACCGAGGACGTTCCGAGCCAGAGCAGGCCGAAGGTTGTAGTAGCAAGGGCTATTCCCAGTATCATCTGGAAGGTTATGGCACTGAAGATAACGAGGCTCAGCAGATAGGCAGCCGAAACGACCTCAAGCTTTGAGATCAGGAGGTTCTTACTGATACCCCTCGTGATTATGGTTCCCCTCTCTCCCGCCTTCGGCGTCCTCTCAAACACGCCCCTATCTCCGAAGAGTCCCTCAAGTATGGCGTTGGTGTTGTTCAGAGCCAGACCACCCACCACGGACATGCCGATGGGGACCGTAACGAGAGCCTTCCAGTCACCGCGGGCTTTAACGTAGGCAACGGAGAAGGCCAGCCATACCACGGCTATGGTGAATATGGCCCAGGCGCCCATGGCGAGGAAGAGGTCGGGGTACTCACCGGAGAACTTTATGTACAGGACTGCAGGGAGTAAGAACATCAATAGGAGACCGAGGGGGTATCCGAGGTTTCCGAAGGTCTGCATGAGTACCTCCATCTTCCAGCCGAGAGGCCATTCGGGAGATAGGATCTTCCTCCAGTGCTTGCGAAGGACCTGCGCGCCCCCCTTGGCCCACCTCTTCTGCTGCGCTTTAAAGGCCAGAACGGAGTCGGGAAGCTCGGAGGGAACGACGACGTCCGGCAGGTAGAGTATCCTGTACCCTCTGTCGTACAGCCTTATGGAGAGGTCGGAATCTTCGGTCAGGGTTTCAGTCTGCCATCCCCCCACCCACTCAACCGCCGACCTCTTTAATACCCCGGCCGTACCGTTAAAGGTCATCCAGAGGCCGAGGCGGCTCCTCACGAACTGCTCTATTACGAAGTGGAGGTTGAGCATGAAGGCCTGAGCCTTCGTAAGGAGGCTGGCATCTTCGTTGAGAAAGCCCCAACGGGTCTGAACACCTGCCAGTTTGGGATCCGCCTCAAGGAAGGGTACCGTCCTCAGAAGGAAGTCCTCCGGAGGAACGAAGTCGGCGTCAAATATGGCGAAGTACTCCGCATCCGTGAGTTCCATCCCGTAGGCCAGGGCCCCCGCCTTAAACCCTTTCCTGTTCCCCCGCCTTATATGGCGTACGTTTATTCCCTTCCCCCTCAACTCCTTAACCACCCGCGCGACCACCTGCGGGGTTTCGTCGGTTGAATCGTCTAAGACCTGAATCTCCAGCTTATCCGCCGGCCACTTCATACGGGCCGCCGCCCTTATTACCCTCTCAACGACGAAAGGTTCGTTGTAGACCGGAAGCTGCACGCACACCTTCGGATGGCGCTTCAGAGGAGGTGGTTTAAGGCTCCATTCCTTCCTCAGGAAGTAAAAGGCGATAACGTGAAAGAGATACCTGAGGGACACGGCTCCGAAGAAGCCGAGAAGCAATATATAAACTCCCAGAACTACCGCTTCCCATTCCATGGCGAAGTCTGGATTCTAACGTGGAACTTTGAAAATGTTAAACCGGGCGGTTTGAGTAACGGGTTTGCACGTCCTTCTGCAACGGACAGGAGGGAGGATAGTCAACGTTTTTAAAATTAACGGTGATGAAGAGGTTGTTGGGCCTGATTTTTATCCTGATAATGACAGCTACGCTTGCGACGTGTAAATCCGGTTCATCCACGGGACCGGACGTGGGTGAGGACAACCCCACGGACACTCTACCCGGTGGCGATACCACATCGTGGGTTCTCCTCGCCGAAGGCACCTTTACAGCCTATGAGAGGGATATAACGGGGGATACACTGTGCGACGAGTTCGTACTCTCGTGGCCCAGGGATGCCTACGACGACCCCGAAGGTTCAAGGCTCCCTCTAAACGAGCCGGTGTATCCGGGGGACTACCTCAGGGTGTTCGGCAGGTACGAGGCCGGGAACGACGTGGGTACCTTCGCCTTTGCGGGAGATACGTCCAACCCCGGATTTCAGGAACTGGCTCTCGCCGTTCTACCCGATACCCTCAGAAGTCCGGGGGACACGGCATCCTTCTCCCAACCCTACGGTGGTACGGATACCCTCTCCTTCTACATAGTGGTGGCCATGATAGACAACGGAAACATGAGGTGCCAACCCAACTCAACCGATTCCGTAAGGTTCTACTACAGGCTTGAAAAGAGGAGATGAATTCCTATGATTAGGTTACTACCCATCGCCTTTATCCTTTCCCTCTCCTGCATGCCCGGGGGATGCCAGCAGAAGATAGCCGAAAGGGTGGGAGAGAGGGTTGTTGAAAAAGCCATAGAGAGTCAAATGAAGGCGGCAGGGGGACGGGAAGTTGATATAGGTTCCGTAAATCTAAAAGGTGAGGCCAGGGAATATGCCCCTCCCGGTTTCAGAGCCAGCTTTTTGGGC
This sequence comes from Caldifarciminota bacterium, assembly GCA_015490465.1. Classification (GTDB taxonomy): domain Bacteria; phylum Hydrothermota; class Hydrothermia; order LBFQ01; family LBFQ01; genus JAADCS01. The sequence continues at coordinate 5,045 of WFXS01000096.1, read as the reverse complement.
GAGACGGAGGACGGTTTTATGATGGCCGGGGTAGTGAAGGGTAAAACTCAGGAGGATCTGGCCGAATTCTTTATATCTAAACTCGGAAAACCCTCAGGCCGTTTTGTGATGGGGGACCAGCTCCATCTCGCATGGAATGATAAGGATACCTACGTGGTAATAAATGGAAAGTCCGGGAGCATAGAACTTTACGTAGCAAAGGGCAAAAAGGCAAAAGGAAAGATAGGGAGGTGAAACATGGAAAGGTTAAACGTGCTTTTCCCTCTGATCGTGGTAGCCGGTCTCTTAACGGCCGGATGTAAGAAGGATACCGGTCCCGAGGAGGGAGACACTTACGCCGGTACGACCCTCTACGTCTACTCCAACGAGGGCGGAAACTACGACATCTACACCCTCAAACCTGAGGACGGAACCCTGAGTAAGGTTGTAGGTACAGCCGCGGATGAGAAGCACCCCTTCGCCTTCGGTGACAAGATATACTTCGCCGCCAACGACGACGGCGATTACGATATCTACGTGGCCAACAGCGACGGCTCCGGACGGACGAAGGTAACGGACCTGTCGGGAGACGAGATTCAACCTGTAGTTAGTCCTGACGGCAGGTATCTCGCCTTCACATGGGGAACCACAGGAAGCTTTAAAGTCGTCTTATATGACCTCCAGAACGACACCACGGTGAGGACCTTCGGGGACGACGGTAGAACGAACCTATCCCCAGAATTTATCGGAAACGATACCCTCCTGATGACCCTTCAGGATTACAACGGTGCCTACTCTCAGGAGCCGTGGATTTACGTAATATCGGCCGATACCCTCATCCACCTCTCTGGAGACAACTCCCTGCAGGAGTCCCACTGGAGGGTGAGAAACGGTAAGGTGGCCTACGCAAGGATGGGCCTTTACGGGGATAATCCTCGCATAGCCGTCGCGGACTTTCCCTCTTTCGGAAACGTTCAGGACGTGTACTCCCACAGTGTACGACCTGTCAGTCCCGTCTGGAGTCCCGACGGTACGCATCTGGCCGTCTCCCACAGCGGTACCTGTCTCATCGTCACGGTTGATGCCTCCGCCGGAGGCGTTACGGATACGCTCTATCAAAAGAGCGGAGCAGAGTGCTACACCTACGCGACGTGGAAGTAGGGGAAAGGGGGGCCGAAGGCCCCCTTTAACGAATTTTCTGAGCCACGTGTTCGGCCCCTTTCATGGTGAGGATCCTTCCCCTCGGTGTACGCTCTATCAGACCCATCCTCAGCAGGTAGGGTTCAATCACCTCCTCTATGGTGCCTTCGTCCTCTGAGAGGGCGGCGGCCAGCGTCTTCAAACCCGCCGGGCCACCCCTGAACTTCTCGTAAAGAACCTTCAGGTATCTGAGATCGTCCGGGGTCAGACCCAGCTCGTCCACCCCCAACCTCTCAAGGGCCATGCGGGCGGTTTCTCCGTCTATTACGCCTTTACCTTCGGCCTGAGCGAAGTCCCTCACCCTGCGGAGCAGGTTGTTGGCTATACGCGGGGTGCCTCTGGCTCTGCGGGCGATCTCAATTAAAGCGTCTTCCGTGACCTCTATCCCCAGAAGGTCGGCAGACCTCTTCAGTATCTGAGCCAGTTCCTCAACAGAGTAGTAGTCCAGCCTGAGGATTATCCCGAAGCGGCTCCTTAACGGCTTGGTCAGGAGACCCATACGGGTGGTTGCCCCTACGAGAGTAAAACGGGGGAGGGGGAGGCGTACCGTCCTCGCCCCCGCCCCCTTGTCTATGACTACGTCTATGTAGAAGTCTTCCATAGCCGTGTACAGGTACTCCTCAACAGCCCTCGGTATACGGTGGATCTCGTCTATGAAGAGGACCCCTCCGGAGGGCAGGGAGGTTAGTATCCCGGCCAGATCTGCCGGCCTCTCAAGAGAAGGACCGGATGCCGTCTTTATCTCGGTACCCATCTCGGCGGCCACGAGGTAGGCGAGGGTCGTCTTACCCAGGCCCGGAGGCCCAACCAAAAGGACGTGTTCCAGCGGTTCACCCCTCTCCTTCGCCGCCTTTATGAAGACCTTCAGGTTCTCAACAACGTCCCTCTGACCGACGAACTCGTCTAAACTCTTCGGCCGGAGGTCAACCTCTTTCCTCAGCGTGATAACTCCTCCCTTGCAGCCTTCAGGGACTCCTCCAGTATCTCAACGGCGACGTCCACGTGTTCCCTGCGTATTACGAGCGGAGGAGAGAAACGGAGGGACGTGGGTCCGCATCCGAGGGTAACCACCCCCCTCCTGAACATCTCGTAAACCACCCTATCCCTGAACTCCGGATAAGGCTCCTTACTCTCCCTGTCCTTTACGAACTCTATGCCTATCATCAGGCCCTTACCCCTCACGTCCCCCATCTCCTCGTAGGACTTCTGAAGTTCCCTGAGCCTGCTGAGGAAGTACTCCCCGACGACCCGTGCGTTCTCCATGAGACCGTTCTCTATCAGCTCAAGGGTCTTTATGGCGGCTGCGGCGGCCACCGGGTTCCCGCCGAAGGTGTTGGCGTGCGCCCCCTGGGGCCAGTCCATTATTTCAGCCTTCGCTATCATCGCTCCCATGGGGAGACCGGAGGCTATGCCCTTGGCCACGCCGATGATGTCGGGAACGGTGTTCCAGTGTTCTATACCGAACCACTTCCCCGTCCTTCCGAGGCCGGCCTGGACCTCGTCCGAGATCAGGAGTATACCGTACTTATCCGCCAGCGCCCTGAGTTTGGGGAAGAAGTCGGGCAGGGGAAGTACGTATCCGCCCTCTCCCTGTATAGGCTCAAGCACAAAAGCGGCGACCTCTTCGGGTGGCACTATCCTGTCAAACAGTACGTTCTCTATGTAGTCTATGAGCTGGTCGGAGGCTCTGTCGGGAGGGGCGTTGAAGGGCGGACGGTAGGCGTTAGGATAGGGTATAAAGAAGACCCCCGGAACGAGGGGGGAGAAATGAGCGCGATGCACCGTCTTTGAGGAGGTTACGGAGAGGGAACCGAAGGTCCTGCCGTGGAAGGACCCTTCAAAGGCTATAAAGTACTGCCTTTTAGTGTGCCAGCGGGCGAGTTTAAGGGATGCCTCCGTGGATTCAGTACCGGAGTTGGTGAAGAACACCATCTGGTTGTCCCCTTCACGGGGGAAGATGGAGGCCAGTTTTTTGGCCAGAGTTACCTCAAGGTCGTGGTAGAAGTCCGTACTGACGTGCAGGAAGCGGTTCAAGACTTCATGAACGGCCTGAAGCACTTCGGGATGCAGGTGGCCGGTGGAGTTGACGGCCACGCCGGCGAGCATGTCAAGGTACTTGTTCCCGTCTACGTCCCAGATCCATACGTCCTTAGCGCGGTCAAACACGAGTTCCGGACCCTTGGGGTAGGAGTGGGAGATGTACTTCCTGTGTTCCTTCAGTATCGCCTTTGCCTTTGGCCCCGGAGGTGGGGTCTTTATCTCTGGTCTCTCCATAAGGAGGATATTCTACCGTGGTTTTCGGGAGATGTCCACGGTTTGTTTCTTGCGATTTTTTAAAGGGTGTCCATAGCGGTGGAAAGTGTCGGGTACAGGGTGCAACGGACCGTGGGAAGAAGGGTAAGAGAGATTTTTGACAACAGATTCACCCTTAAAATTTAACTTTATGATGTTTCCGCTATTACTTTCGGTTGAGCCTGCACCGGACTCCCTCTTTGGGAGGTGGGAGGTATGGGAGTACTTTCAAGAGGCTGACACCACACCCCTGCCGGAGGAACCTCACGGCTACACCCTCAAACTCGGAAACCACATAGCACTTCAGGATACGTGGTACGACACCTACGAGTACGGTTTTGAGAAGTACGAAGGTAGTAGGCCTTATGTGCTCATCAGAGGCAAGCTCTTCCTTGAGGATATTGACAGTATCGTCCTCTTCGTGAAGTGCAACTTCTCGTGCAAGGTTGGAGGTCGTGGTATAACCCGCACAGGTATGGGTAAGTTAAGACCTTTGTACAATTTCCCCGAAGGCACGAAAGGGTGGAAGAGAATCGTTCTCAGACCAGCCGACATGTACGACGTTGATACCACGGATACCACCTTTGAAGGGAGATACAAGGCAGAGTACTACCTGCCCTACAGACACAGGTACCCCGACGGTATGGTTGAGGTTGTCGTATGGGCCTACGAGAAGGTAGGTGTATTCTACGTCCGGTTTGAGGTATCGCCTCTTTACGTGTATCTGAAGAAGGAGGATAGATGATCGCCCTGATGCTTGCCTGGTTTGAGAGCAGGGTAACCAATTACGTCCACTCGGACAGGCACACGGAACCTGCGGGTGCGTATTTCGTTAAAACGAAGGGTAAGTGTTTAAGGTAGTGGTCATATAAAAGTACTTGAAAAATCTTCGCTTCACACTTAAAATATAACCCTATGCTGTTTTTCGTTTATCTTATCGCCGACCTTGATGAGAGCAAACAGATGGACAGCATACTCAAGGCTGTCGGTGCGGTGAAATACGAGTACGGAGGATGGGAGATAGCTAACTTTGACACCTTGCCCGTTAGTGATAGCATACCCGTACCCGATGTGGAATACAGGATCGTAGATGACTACAAGGCCCTGCATCTAAGGGGAGTGTGGGAGTACAGGGATAGAAAATTCAAGACGAGGCTCCTTAAACCTAGAATGGCATCCTATCTCAGAGGCTATCCTCTTGACCTCCTTGACTGGGGGAGGTATCTCGTCTTCTATATCAGAGGAAAGGGAAGGTACGAAATAGGAGGAGAGATCGTATATCAACAGTACTGTAGAGGATTCATCATTAGGAATCTAACGCTTGACACATCGTGGAGAGAAATACGGATAGACCTTGATTCTTTAAAGAAGGGATTTGACGTCAATAATCCTCCCGGGTGGATATGGAACGATGGAGGTTCCCCGGCCTGCTGGGCATGGGGAAAGGACGGTAAGAAAAGTGGCTTTGTTCCCATGAGATGGGCTATTATACCCCTTGCTGACACCTTTGGAACCTACGAATACGAGATAGAGCTAAGCCCGATATATCTCGTGAGGTAGGAGGTGAAACGTGC
>WFXS01000095.1 GCA_015490465.1 Caldifarciminota bacterium | reverse complement strand
TGCCTTCCACGGTTTCTTCCTCCTTGAGAGGCTTAGACTCTTTAAGGGTATTTCCCCTTTCTCCCTTCAGCAACGATTACGATGGCTCGGTAGAGCCGCCCTTCAGCCTCAACGCAATCCCCTTTTCTCTGTCTAAGCGCGAAACTACTGAACAATCAAGTTTTAATTTGGCGAGATGGAGAATATAAACCTTAAAAGCAGAATCAGGCTCCTCCCATCATCAGGCTCCTCCCATCTGAAACTACGCCTGCCACGAATGCGTACGCTACAGTGTGGGGTCAATCTATCAACTCCGCGAACTCCCTTCCCAGAAATTCTATGAATTCGGGGGAATCGGATGCCCGCGATATGGGGCCGTCGTAAACGATCTTCCCCTTTTCCAGAAATATCACCCTATGCCCGAACCTCCTCGCAAGGACTATGTCGTGGGATATGATCACGGTGGTGGCGTCCAGCTCCTCGTCCAGCTTCTGCATGAGGTCGTATATCATCCGGGAGGTCATAGGATCAAGGCCACTTGTCGGCTCGTCGTAAAAGATGTACTCCGGATCCACTGCTATGGCCCTTGCTATACCTACCCGCTTACGCATGCCACCGGACAGTTCCGAAGGGTACTTCGTATACGCGTCCTTAAGACCCACATGCTCAAGGGCCTCCATCGCCCTCTCAGTGGCCTCCTTTTGAGGTACTCCCGACTCTATTAGAGGAAGCCTTACGTTTTCAAGGACGGTCATCCAGTCAAATAGGGCAGCCCCCTGAAACACGTACCCGAACTTCTTCCTGAGCTTGCTCAGTGTACCCCAGTCGGCCGTGTCCACCCTCACGCCGTTTACCCACACCTCCCCCTCGGTTGGCTTAAGCAGGCCGACTATACACTTCAGGAGAACGGACTTCCCCACGCCGCTCCTTCCCAGTACTACGACCGTATCCCCGTCGGGGATCTCAAGGTCTATCCCATCCAGAACCTTCAGTTCTCCGAAGTACTTTTTGAGCCTTTTAAGCAGGATCAAGAGGCAATTTTAAGGTAGCCGTAGACGACCGTATAGGTAGCCGAGATTGAGGGTAGGCCACCTATCCCCCCTGATGCGGAGACCCCGACACCGAAGTAGTACGGCCTTCACTTCCTCTTTACGCATCCGCATCCTCTACCTTCGGGTTTTTTACAACCAAAATCCCTTTTAAGGGAGGAACTTCAAGGTGTTTAGGGATGGATAGAACCCACTCGTATCTATCAACCTTATAGCCGGCACGCTCAACGTACTCCTGCGTGTTTTCGTATTTTCTTTTTAGGGCCTCAGGGTCTATTCTGGGGCTACTCTTAGCCTCTACTATACGAGCAACGACCTTCCCGTCCTTATCCTCGTAGATATAAACGGCATCGGCATACTTTTTGCGACTCTCAAGGTCTGGTTTAAGAACCACCTTGACGTTTCGGGGTTTTACCTTAGAACTTCCAACAAGGTGTAATTCCCTGTGCCGTACTTCGCTTTCCATTAGATCCCTTATATCAAGTAGGATTTGGGCGATGATGCGGAGATCTGGATTTTGAATCCGATTTATAAGGTCTTTATCGGGATTCACGTTAAGATTATAAGGTTGTCCGGGGTTTGAGGAGGCAAAGAGGTTAAGCCTTTCACGTATAGAAGTCTGCCTGTACCTCTCTGCGGCTTCGGTAAGGAAGTCTTAAAGCTCTCTCCTGCCCCCGATTCGGGTCTATAATTTCAATATGAAGGTTACATGGGAGGATTTTGCCCTGCTCTTTTTGAGGGTTTCAGTCTCGGCCATGATGATGGTACACGGGATAGGTAAACTCTCCGATCCCGGTTCCTTCGTTAACCTCATAGAGATGAGCCTTAAGACCGGCCCCCTATCCGTCCCGCTGGCGTACGCTTCCATACTGGCCGAAACCCTCTTTCCCCTCCTTATTGCCCTCGGTATTCTGGTAAGGGTATCCGCCCTCATATCGGCCATCAATATGCTCGTCGCGGCTTTCGTCTTCCACGTCATGGTCAAGGGAGACCCGTTCTTCGCGTGGGAGAAGGCCGCCCTTTACGCCGTGGTCTTCCTCTACCTCGCTATAGTTGGGGGCGGAAGGTATACCGTTTTCGGGCTTTTACGGGGTTAGAATAAACTCGTTATGGCGGATAAGAACGGATGGTGGCTGTTAGTTGACAAAGATGGCCTTATAGTAGCCGGCGAGGGCCGGTCAAAGGACGATCTGGAGTACTTCGCCGCGGTGATAACCTTCGCCATTATCAGCCTGCGTAAGGCTATACGGGAGGAGATGGGATCCGAGATATCGGAGATATCCTTCAAAGTACCTGAGCGCGGCCTCGTTTTCCACGTCCTTTCGCTTAAAGGGGGCGATCTCTTCCTCATAACCGCCATGCCGGAGAGTATGCCTCTCGGATTGATACGCCTTAAAACTAAAGAGATATACGAACACGTTGAAAGGATAGTGGAATCCCCCGAAACTAGGGAGAGGTAAGACCATGATACGGTGGAGCGAAAAGGTAGCCACAGGTATTCCGAAGATAGACGTCCAGCACAGGGTCCTTATCAGGAACTTCAACCTCCTTGAGGAGCATATAAACAACAGGACCCTGAACTACGACGAACTTAACGAACTACTGCTCTTTCTCCTCAAGTACGCCGAATGGCACTTCGGGAGGGAGGAGGAGTGCGCCGAAGAGACCGGATGTTATATAGCCGAGCTTAACAGAAAGCAGCACGAGTGGTACATAAAACACTTCACCCGGTTGTACGAGGAGTTTAAGGCTATCAAGGACTGGACCGAGGAGAAACTCTACGAGTGGGCTTCAAGGGTCCATAAAGAGTTAAGCGAGTGGCTTCTAAAACACGTTATAAGGACGGATAGACATATCGGTGTGTGCATGGGTAAATTGAAACCGGAAGAAGTTCCTCCTCCCGAAGAGGATCTGACGTAAATGCCCCGGGAGGGACTTGAACCCCCGACCCGCGGATTAAGAATCCGCTGCTCTGCCTGCTGAGCTACCGGGGCAACTACGGGTGGCCATAAGCCGGGTTCTGTACTCGGTGGTCATCTATCTGGCCCCACCGGTTACCCGATGAGGTCCGTCGCGGCCTACCCGGCGCTCAGGGGGTGCGGGCCACACCCCGGACCCGGAAGGGTCCTTTGCGCCTTATTTGGCCTTGCTCCGGGGGGCGGTCGCCAGAGCCAGCCCTACGGCCAGCCGGGGGCCTCTCACCCCCTCACCCCGCATTACTGCGGAGCCGGTGGGCTTTTACCCCACCCTTTCACCCTTGCCTCCATGACCCTTCCCCTTTCGGGGAAGGCGGATCGGCGGTCTTGTTTCTGTGGCCCTGCCGTGTGGGGAAACCCCCACCCCGG
>WFXS01000094.1 GCA_015490465.1 Caldifarciminota bacterium | reverse complement strand
GTCCCCGCTCTCATGGGCGATGGACAGACCGAAGATGACTGGTATCCGTACGTGTTCCTCGCCTCTCCCGATGAACCAACAGGACGTGGGCGGTACTACGCAACGGAGAATCCGTGGAATTCTGCTCACAAATGGCTTGTCCATGCCGGCGATCTTGAACCCGGCGACAAAATTTATTTCACACCGGCAACGTTTGACTTCCTATTCCTTGAGGCCAACGTAAAGAGGCACGACGTGGCCTACGATAGCGACGGCCGCAGGATAACGGATAGGCGAAAGCCTTACCTTTTGGACGAAGTTGAAGAGCTAAAGAGAGCGTGGAATCTGCTTTCCGGGAACCTCACATCATCCCAGATACACCAGATGATTGACCTCATAGAAACCGCCCGTGAGGACTGGTTCGGATACGGTGAAGGGGATATATGGGAGAGATCAAGGGATGATAGAACTTTCAGGGAGTTTTGCAGAAGCGTTATAGCAAACGCCGAATGGAAGAACAAACCCGGAGACCGGGATATAGAGAATTTAACGAATTGGGCGGCCTCAGGGTTGCTTACGGACACCTTTACGCTGCACCACAGGATGATGAAGGAGGAGGTCAAGCGTGATAAGGAACAGAAAACTACTTGAAGAGTTTGAGAGGGAGCAGGCAAAGAGGGAGAGGCTGAGTGTAAAAGAGAAGTTTGAGATCTTTAACCAGATGGTTGAATACGTCCGCTCGCTCGGTCTATGGCCACCGAAAGACCCACTTGAAGGTATTGAGAAGGATATAAAGCTGGCGGAGGTTTTGAGGAGATATGGGGAGTCTGTTAAAGAGAATAGCCAGGGAACTTGACAGGGAGGGCGTCCCCTACATGATAATCGGGGGGCAGGCGGTTTTGGTACACGGCGAGCCGAGATTCACAAGGGACATTGATATAACCGTCGCCCTAACCCCCGACTCTTTACAAAAGGTCGTTCGTGTTGTTCGGAAATCAGGTCTGGAGATTCTGACGGACAACCCCGAAAAGTTCGTCAGGGAAACGCGGGTTCTACTACTCATAGACGGATACCCCGTGAAATTCGCATCACCGGAGGATGTGATAATCCTCAAGGTCATATCCGGCAGAGCGCGGGACTACGAGGACATAAAGGGCATACTCAGGAGAACGGATATAGACACAAATTACGTGGAGGGGTGGCTGCGAGAGTTTTCCGGAGTACTTCAGAGGGATCTGGTGGGGGAGTTCAGGAGCATCCTTAAAATGGAGGGAGAAAATGAAACTTGAGGCTAACAAGTTTTATCTCATAACCCTTGACCCGGTGCATATAGGCACCGGTGGGTACAGGCTCGGCAGGGTGGACAACACCATAGTCAGAGAGGTGGGAACACGAGTTCCGAAGATACCCGGAACGGCCATACACGGGGCTGTACGCCATTACGCCGCCCACCGTTTCGGCAAACCCCAGTGCGCCGGGCAGAAGGGCCACTGCGGGGAGGATACCTGTCCCATCTGCTACACCTTCGGCGCCATAAAGGACAACAGGGCAAAGGCCGGTGTGGTATCCATAAGCGATGCGAGGATAGTTCTCTTTCCCGTGTACTCCATGTTCGGCCCCGTATGGATAACCACACGTGAGCGTTTAAGGGATTCGGGCTTGATAGATGGGAAGGATGATCGGGTGAATCCAGAGGACGATAAGGCGATATGGATTAATGGTTTAACCTCAGAAGACCGAATAAACCTCGGATGGTTGATGGTTGAAGGGAGGGCGGAGTCCCTTGACCTGAACAGTGATCATATACCCGACGAAATCAAAAACCGCATAGTCGTAGTCTCCGAGCGCCTTTTCACCCACGTGGTCAACTCCAACCTTGAGGTGCGCACATCCGTGAGCATCAACCCCCAAACCGGAGCAGCAGAGGAGGGCGCCCTCTTCACTTATGAGGCCATCCCTCGGGCTACTATCCTTTGGATGGACGTGGTAGTAAGGGACTTCAAAGATAGTTTCCCGTCAAGGGAAAAATGGACAGAAATTTTACAGGAAAACGGTTTATCCGCCAACCCGGGCGAGTGGGAGGACCTTCCCGATGATATACGGGGCGAGGAACATCCCGTTGAAAAGGCGCTTCAGAAGTTGGGATATGTGGATAAGCGACCCAACGAGGAGGAATACGAAAACAGGGAAGAGCTTGAAAAAGCGATAAGAGAATACTGGGAAAAGGTTAAAAAGTCCTCAGAGGCTCTAAAAGTTGTTATAAAGGATAATAACCTCAACTGGGAAGATTTCCTTAGCATCGTCAACTTGGGCCTTCAATGGGCAGAGCATCTCGGCATAGGTGGGATGGGAACGAGAGGTTTCGGACGGGTGAGGTGTTTGAATCTACCTAATTCAACATCAGAAGAACAGACCGCTCCAACAGAGGAGAACAACCCTGAAGATGGAGGTGAGAGATGAGCGATCGCATAACCAATTTGGACAAACTCGCCGCAGAAAAATCTCAAGAAATAGTAAGTCTTAGTGAAAACATAAAAGATGTTAATAAGCCCATAGAAGCCCTTGAACGCCTGGTAACCAAAACCTTAGGCGTACTTCAGGAGCAGGGTGTATATGCTATGATGTTATTCCTGTACTCCCGAACCAGTAGTGAGAAAAAGGTTGCCGAACAAGGAATTTTACCCGTTCTTATTAATACCCTTCAGTCTCTTCCCGATTTTAACAGTACTCAAAACATTCCCCGGAACAACAGTGATAGGGAGGAGGTGCTTAAATTCTACGCCGAAAAAATCACATCGGACCTCAACCTCCTCCTTCTCATCCGCAACCTTTACGAACAGATATTAATCTACACGCGCTACCACGCCAAGGCGAAGGGAGGATAGCATGCGATGGCAAATATGCAAGGTCGTATTCCGGATAAAAACCCCCGTCCATATCGGCTACCGTAAGTACGGCAACTTAATGCAGACCCGCCCCTACGTCCCCGCCCGCGTCCTCCTTGGCGCCCTGACGGCCCGTACAACCCGTGAGATCTTCGGCCGGACAAAGGACTGGAGACGTTATCGGCTTGTGGGGGAGATCCTTAACCGTATCTTCACCGCCTCCTACTTCTACCCCACGACCAGAGAAGACGGGGGCGTAAACGAGTTCCCGTGGGAGGAAAGATTCCCACATTACGACTTCATAGGCAGTTACGTCAGCACGGCCCTTGAAAGCGGGGAAAAAGCCGCTCAGGAAGGGTCCCTTCACGAGGTGGAGTACATATCCCCGAGGACGAGGTACGGAGGGGAGCAGGTCTATCTGAGCGGGTACTTTTTTGTGAGGGAAGAGCAGGACGCTGACGAGATTTTTCGGGGAATAAGCGAGAACCTTGAAACGGAGCGTATAAAAGCCAACCTATCCGATGAAGAGGTCAAAGAGCTGTCTGACCTACTCCAGAGCCTGAAAGACACCGGAAAAATCTCCGAAATCACCCAAACCGTCATCCAAAGATGGCGAGACTTCACAGGGACCCTCCAGATAGGCGGTGAGAGGGGATACGGCTGGGGGACCGTTGAGAGGATACACATCGGTAAAACGAATAACAGGGTGTTCTGCAGGTACGCGGTTGACCTTGCGGGAGATCGGCCGGTTATAGAAATTCCGGAAGGTGAGAGCATCCCCGCCCATCTCATAGCAGAGGAAAACAATACCCCGATCTCGGGTGAAATTGAACCTCTCGTGCGAAAGGAGTGGAGGGAGGGACCCGGATCAAAGGTGGCGTTTGACGGTGTGGCCTACAAGCCGGGGGCGAAGATCCGGAAAGACCCGAACCCGTTGCGGGTAGGTAATCTGGGCTATCTTACGGAGTAGCAGGGGGGATTCGCACCCTCCACGCGTGCCGCCCGCCGGGATACCGGATGCGGGAGCCTCAACGTACGATGACCTTATAGATCCCACCGTCCATCCTTACGAAGAAGATCCCGTCTGGGAGCGTATATGAACCTTTGAACCGGGCGACCGCGCGTCCGCTTACGTCGTAAACGGTACCCTCATCGGCGTATAACGTGCGGTTCACAAGGCGAAAAGGTTTATCGTCCGTTCTTTCGGAAACCCCGGTAGCGACCCCCTGACCTTCAAGGAGGAAATTGTCAAAGGCCGCACCCCATCCGTAGTTGTTCAGCTCATCCACCCACTGGATTCTCAACTGGAAACTATCCTTTCCTGCGGCCATACTCGTAAGATATACGACCTCGCGTCCTGCCGTGTCAGGGCCCGCCTTATCCGGGAGGTTGTAATACGATGCCACCCTCGTCCAGAGCGTCCAGTTGGGGAATTCCCAGAACCTTACCTCAACGAAGAGGCTGTCGTACCAGTCCTCGTACGCAAAGTCGTAGGAAAGGCGCAGATCGGTATTCCCTCCTATCCATACGGAGGGCGATACCACTACCTCTATGCTCTGCAAATAACCGCTTGCGGCATCGTCGTAGCAGAGTACCTTCGTGTTAAAGTATCCCTCAAGATCGTCGTTGTTGTACCCACTTATGCAATCGCTACTGTTGTTAGCCGTGACCCAAAGGTTGCTGTCGGGATTTATCAGATCGTACGCGGACCAGGTACCCGGAAGTGAAGGAGGGGATGTCCCCTCAAAATCCTCCGACCATAGGGTCGTCCAGGTTTGTGATAGGACTATCCACAACATGGTATTAGTATTATACAGGAG
>WFXS01000093.1 GCA_015490465.1 Caldifarciminota bacterium | reverse complement strand
GGTATACCGATGGTCGTGGTGTTAAATATGGTAGACGAAGCGGAGAAGAGGGGATACGAGATCCACCCGGACGTGTTAGAGGACGTTCTCGGTGTACCCGTACTGACGACGGTTGCCGTCAAGGGCATAGGCGTGGAGGATGTACCAAAGGCCATACTCAAGGCGAGGGTGCCAAAGCCGGTCGTAACCTATCCGGAGGATATAGAGCGGGCCGCCCGGCATCTGGCCCCCCTCATACCCCACAGGGCGAAACGCTGGATCTCACTCACTTTGCTTACCGGTGAATGGGACGACCTTCCCGTCCCCGACAACGTTAAGTCTCTGGCCAGAGAGATGCGGGAGCAGTTCAGAGGCCGGGACGTGTTCGTTGAGATAGAGAGCGCCAGATTTGAGAAGGCGAAGGAGATAGCCTCCCGCGTCCTTCGTAAGGTTGAAGGTAAGGTCCCGATAAACCTGACGGAGAGGATTGACCGCTTCGTCCTCAACCCCCTTATAGGCGGGATACTCTTTCTCCTCCTTACCGTTCTCACGTTCCGTTTCACCTTCACCCTTTCTGCGCCGTGGGTGGACTTTATAGGCGTGGTTCAGGAGGTGATAGGTGGGTGGATCGTTGCCCTCAACCTCCACCCGCTCCTTACGGACTTCTTAGTTAACGGTGTGGTGAACGGTGTGGGTACGGTGTTGAGCTTCGCTCCCGTACTCTTCCTGCTCTACCTCGCCATATCTTTCCTTGAGCTCGTTGGACTTCTGGCCCGTGCCGCCTTCCTTCTGGACTCCTTCATGTCCTTAATAGGCCTTCCGGGTAAGGCCTTCGTCCCCCTCGTCCTCGGCTTCGGATGTAACGTTCCGGCGGTTTATGCCACAAGGACGCTTGAGAGCTTTTACGACCGACTCAAGGTGGCTCTGGTGATACCCTTTATGAACTGCAGCGCCCGCCTCACCGTACACGCTCTCTTCGCAGCCGTTTTCTTCCCCGGATGGGCCCCTTACGTCGTTCTCTTTATGTACGCTCTCGGTATCGTTATGGCCGTACTTACGTCCCTGATCCTGGGGAGGACGATAAAGAGCGAGGGTCCGGCCGTCTTTGAACTTCCACCGTACCGCTTCCCTTCCGTGCGCTTCCTGATAAAGCAGGCGTGGGACAGGACGATGGGTTTCGTTGAAGGGGCAGGGGGGATAATTCTGGCCGCCGTCGTACTCGTATGGATCCTTGTTAGTTTTCCATCTCCGGAGAGTAGCCTCTACGAGTGGATATCCCACTGGCTCTTAGGGGCGTTCTCCCTGATCGGTATCAACGACTGGAGGCTCGTTGGCTCCCTCTTTCCCGGTTTCATAGCGAAGGAGGTGGTCATAGGGAGTCTGGCCGTGAGCTACCTCGGAGACGAACCTCTTCAGGCCGTGGGCTTCGTTGAGGGAATAGGGACGATCCTATCGGCCTTCGGTACGGCTCTGATGGAGACCCTGCGGGGATTTCTGGCCCTCTTCTACCTTCCGGGGTTTGACGTTGCTGCTTCCGGTGGTAAGCTCGGTGAGGTGATGAAACAGGCCCTGACTCCCCGTTCTGCCCTCGCTTACATGGTCTTCGTGCTACTTTATACGCCGTGCGTCGCTACGGTCTCCGCCATAAAGCAGGAGTTCGGAGGTAAGTGGGCTACCATATCCGTGGCCTACCAGCTCGTGACGGCCTTCATCGTCGCGTGGGCTATATACGTACTCTCCGGTCTGGTACTCTAAATTTCTCCCCTCAGGGACAGGTAAACGGAGCGTCCGGGTACGGGCGTACCGAGAGGATCGGTCGGCTCCTTCCACTCCACGTTCAGAGGGTTGAATATTCCAACGGTCAGGCTGTACCCTCTGTACCTGACACCGACCCCCATATCGCCCAGGGCCTTTCCGTGGTCCGGTACGTACCGCAGAGACAATCTGGTGAACAGATGACCCCTCTCAATCCTCCCGTAGATCCGGAGGTCGGGGACGGGTAGATATAGGAGCGTATCTCCCGGCACGAGGGACCTGGCCCTCAGGTAAGCATAAGTAAGACGCAGGTACCCGTGTGAGGTGGCAAACGATATTCCGTGGGTGTATCCGTAGAAGAGGGCGTCCGTGTTCTTCCACCTGTAAACGCCCATGCGATGTCCTTCCTCATCCACGTACTCCTCACCCGTGGGTACCACGGTTATGAACCCGTTCACGTAGTTAACGAAGCCATCAAGGGACAGTATGAGTGGCCCGAATTTCCTGCGGGAGGTTATCTGGACCTCGTAGGAAACTTCCCTCCTCAGATCCGGGTTGCCTACATCGTATCTCCCTATTCCGTGGTGGGCCCCCACGAAGTGGGTCTCGTAGAGGGTAGGGAAGCGGAAGGATCTGGCCAGACTGACACCCATACGGACGCCTGAGATGTCGGAAGAGAGGCCGATTATTCCGGAAAGATCACCTTTACTTCCCACCACCTTACCACCTACCCCTCCGATTATCTGGAGGTTATCCCTCACGAAAAGGGGACCGTAGAGGGAGGCGTAGCCCTCTACCTTTGAGGCCCCATCCCCTATGCCACCGTACATCCGGTCGTGGGTTATGCGTACGACACCGCTGTAGCTCCGGAAGGAGAACTCGTACTTACCCTGAAGCACCTCCCTCTGTATAGACGTAACCGTATCCCCGTCGCACATCTCCACCTGTAGCGTGTTCTGGTAGTTTAATCCTGCTCCTCCGAGCAGCAAGAAGGTCTCGTAATGGGTGCTGTGGGAGGTTGCCCTTTCCTCCGGGATGCCCCACGACCGCACATCGTACCTAAGTCCAAAGGAAGGGACTATGCCACTTAGACGGATCCTGACCCGGGAGGCAACAGAAACGTCCCTTCCGAAAGAGTTGGGGACTACGCCTGAACCGGACGTATAGTCCCCGGAGGTTCCACCGTTGACACCGAACAACGCTGCCAGCCTTTCGTTCCCTACGTTAAGGAGATACGTACCCCTCGTACGCCTGCCGTTGGGTGTGAACTGGAAACCCATCCTGTGAAGGACCTTTGAAAACTCCGCTTCCGTGCTTTTCACGTATATCGTGCCACCGAATCCGCCCCCAAAGACCGCACCTGCGGAACCCTTGATAAGTATCAGGGAACCGACGTCCGCACCGTAGAGATGGAGGGGATGGTCCGCACCGTGGGAGAGATCCCTGACCTCAAAGCCGTCCCGCAGAACGGTAAGTCGCTTTACCGAGAACGCCCGAAAGACCGGCTTGGCGTACTCACTGCCGTAGGCCGACGTGGAAACATCCGGGGTTGAGAAGGTAGGACCGAACACACCGGAACCCTCTCCCTCATCTTCAACTTCAACCTGAAAGGGCAGGTGTTCAACGGTGGATATTTTAACCGCAACGACCTCTACATCCTTCAACCGCACAGGGGAAGGTTGCAGGCGGATCGTGTCCGAGTAGGCACTCTTAACGCTCCTGTACCCTATGCGGACGACCACAACCGTGTCTTCCCTGTACCTAAGGGTGGTACAACCGCTCTCATCCGTTACGTCCCAGTCCTTTTTCCCACGGACGTAGGCTCCCGGGACGGGTTTACCTGTCTCCGAATCCACCACACAGACCTTTACATCACCCAAAATCATCAACAGCATAGCCGTTGATTTTATTTCCGGTGGAGGACCTAAAACTGCTCCGTATAGCCTTCCGGGAGGTTAACGGTCAGTGTTCCTTCTTTAAGATCCACCCCCTTAACGTATTCCTCCACGAAGGGAACGTACACGGTCTTACCCTCGGGAGTCTCCACCTCAAAGGTCCAGTAGGGGCCCCACTCGTGCATATCTACAACTTGCCCAATCTCCCTGCCCTCCGTATCAACTACCTTCAAACCGAGAAGCTGGTAAACATAAAACTCCCACTCCCCCGTGGGTTCAAGGGTATCCTCGTTCACCTCAAGGTACAGATCCCTCAGAAGTTCTGCCTCGTTGATATCGTCCACACCCCTCAGCTTGAGTACGACGATCCCCTTCTTCCTCCTGTACGCCCTCTCCACCTCGTAGGGTCTGTTAAGGATATAGACCGTCCTGTTAACAAAAAAATCGGGAGGGTGGGAGGTCTGAACCTTTATCTCCCCACGCCTCCCTGAAGGGCGAGTTATGCGGCCAACCTTTACCCGCCTCAGATTATCTCCACCTTTACAACTTTACCCTGCTTCCTGCCGACGGCCTCCACGATGCGGCGGATGGCGTTGGCGGTCCTGCCCTGGCGACCGATGATCTTGGCCTTATCCTCGGGGGAGACCTCTATCTCGTATATGACCGCCTTCTGACCGGCGATCTCCCTGATGGCTACCTGATCCTGGTTATCCACCAGTGCCTTGATGATGTACTCCAGGAGATCCCTGATGTTCGTCATGGCTCACCTCCTTCTTAGGTTGTTTGTGTCTGCAGCTGTTTTCTGGCCAGTTTAACGAGGGCCTTCACCCTTGCGGTAGGCTGGGCGCCGCGGGCGACCCAGTACTCGTACCTCTCAAGGTCTATCCTCCAGTCCCCCTCCTTCTTGGGATTGAGATAACCGAGAATATCAATAACCTTGCCGTCCCTCGGATTCCTGCTTTCGGTCACAACTACCCTGTAGCGCGGGTCGTTCCTCTTTCCGGTCCTCTGCAAACGGATCTTCACCATAACAGGCGTGTATTATACTGCTGAAGAGCCTCCGTGTGCAAACTATACCCTCTTTACGAAGGCCCGGAATATATCGTACAGCCTCGCGAGCGAAGGTACGCTGACCCACTCGTTGTCCCCGTGGATGTCTTCCCCTTCCGGATAGATCATCACGACCGGTATACCTCTGGCCGCGAAGAACCGTCCGTCCGTGGCCCCGTGGGTCTTGCCGAACTTCACCTCTCCGAGTACCTCCTTCACGCTCTCTATGAAGGCCTTTGAGATGGGGTGATCCAGATCCGTGGAGAAGGGTTCCCCTTCGGACATGAACTCCACCTCCGCCCCGTACTTCTTGGCCACGTACGATACGACCCTTTTTGCCTCGTCAAGGGTAAAGGGGGGGACGAAACGGAAGTCCAGCTCCATCTGAGCTTCCGGGGGTACCTGATTGACCTTCTTTCCACCGTGGAAGGTACCGAGGGTGAGGGTGTTGTGCCAGTGTTCTGGATCGTCGGAGTCGTAGAGGAGCGTTCCCTTTATGTCTTCGTAAAAGAGCAGGGCTTTCTCTATGGCGCTTTCTCCCAGCCACGGCATTGAACCGTGGGCGGGTTTTCCTTTAAATCTCACACGGAAGTGAAGTGCTCCCTTCTCGTCGGTGATTATGTGGAAGTCCTCCCCGGAATCCGGTATTACGGCGAAGTCGGAGGAGTACCCTTCATCCTCCAGCAGGTACCTTACACCGTTCTGGCTGCCTATCTCCTCGTCGGTCGTTAGCATGAGGGCTATATCCGGTTCCTCCCCTGCCTCTGCCAGATCCTTGAAGAGCTTCATCATTACGGCGCAGGGTCCCTTCATGTCCAGGGCGCCTCGCCCGTATATCCTGTCCCCCTCCTCTCTGGCGATAAACTGCTCACGACGGGCGGGTACTACGTCCAGATGACCTGCAAAGATCACCTTAAAGTGCCTATCTCTCCTGCTCCTTTTGAAACTCACTACCAGAGAGGGCTTCTCACCCTTCATAAACCGCTCTATACGAAGACCCGGATGTTCCAGATACTTCTCGGCGTAGTTCACGATGGCCAGAAGCTGGTCGGGTCGCTCCGCCACGCTTTCAAACTGTATGAGGGTCCTGAGCAGGCTTTTAAGAGGTTCCATGGGAAATGTATTCTAAAGGAGGTAAGGCGTACGCTCAGGGGGGTACGTGCCGTCCTATCCGACAGGTCTGGCAAGAGGGACGTGGGTAAGGTTTACCGTATGATAGAGGAGGTCGCACCGAAAAGGGAGATAAGGGAAGGAGAGGAGTACTTCATAAAGTCTCTCGGAGTCAGGGGAAAGGTGGTAAAAGTGGATGGGGATAGGGTGAAGGTTAAGGTGAGGAACTTCGTCCTTGACGTCAGGGCCGAAGATCTCATGTGAAATAGCCGGCACTCGTATAGTTTGGCGTTCAGTAAACGGGATGATCGGAGGGCGAGTTATAGGACTACACCGCCGGATTGACGGGGGCAGCAGTTTCCGGAGCGGTATCGGGAGGTCCTGCGATCCCCGATGAGTTGGGAGTCAGCCTTTAAGGCCTTAACGCTCTCCTGAAAGGGGAGGATACCGGTACGGGCTACCGTCCTGTAGACGTAATATCCCACCTCCTCTGCAGTTAAGGCATAAAGTTAAGGTTCACCAGCTCGTCCCCATTCTGCGCCTCAAACGACCTCATCCTTCCCCTCCCTTCGGCCCAGCGTACGAAATCCCTGACGCGCCTCTTTTCCCCTTCGCTCAGATACAAAAGGACATCACGGGAGTACACACCCGGAAAAGGAAATACCCTTCCTCCGAACCGTACTATCACGTTGAATCCGGTGATCCCGTACCTATATACCTGTCTGAGCAGGGGAACGGATACGTACGGCATATCAACGGGAAGAACCAGAAACGATCTCTCGGACGTACGTCTCAGGGCGTAGTATATACCGTACAGCGGACCCTTGTACTTTTCCGTGTCCAGAACTACTCTAACTTTCACCGGAAGGTCCACCCTGTCAGAGGCCACGTACACCCTATCGCATACTTTACCCAGCTTTTCCACCGCAATTTCAAGGAGCGTTCTTCCGCTGATCCTGTAAAACCGTTTATCGCTACCGAACCTCCGGGATCTCCCACCGGCAAGCACGAGGCCGGCTACGCCCATTATAGGCCCTTTACCCCATCTATCTCGCCCGTTGCTTTCTTGAACTCCTTCAGGGCGTTCCCCAACCCCTTCGCCAGTTTCGGCAACTGGCTCGGCCCGAACAGGAGCATTATCAGGGCGAATACGATAAGTAGTTCCTGAAACCCGAGGTTAAACATCGGTAGATTTTATCCCCGATGCCGTGCGGTTTTCTAAGAAGGATTTGCAGAAATATGACCGGAATACACTTCGGATATGGAACGGGATTAGAATTAAAGGTCTATGTTCAACGTTCTTATGGCACAGCAGGCAGGTGGATGGGGAGATCTGTTAAGCCTCGCTTTCCCCTTCATCATAATGATAGCAGCCTTTTACTTCTTCATCATAATGCCCCAGCAGAGGGAGGAGAAGAGGAGGAAACAGCTCATAGAGAGCCTTAAGAAGGGGGATAAGGTTGTAACGGAGGCCGGGATAATCGGCTCCGTAGTTGAAACGAAGGATAATCTCGTCGTCCTTGAGATATCTCCGGGTGTGCGCGCCAGCTTCATGAAGTGGGCGATAAGGGGACTCGCAGAGGAGGAGAAGAAGGATGGTAAGAAAGGTTAGGATATACCCCGACCCCGTCCTCCGTGAGGTGGCCAGACCCGTTGAGGAGTTGAACGAGGAGGTCCTTCGCCTCGCCGAGGATCTCGTTGATACCATGTTCGCCCACGAAGGGTTAGGCCTGTCCGCAAACCAGATAGGGGAACTGCTCAGGGTCATAGCCGTTTACAAAGGCGAGTTCACGGGCAGGGAGGACGAGGCCCAGGTTCTGGTCAATCCTGAGGTCGTCTACCACGAGGGGGAGGACGTGGACGAGGAGGGTTGTCTCTCCTTTCCGGGGCTTTACTTTGACGTTAAGAGGCCATACCTTGCCGTAGTCAAGGCCCTTGAACTGAGGGATGGGAAACTGGTGCCGGTGGAGATAACGGCTACGGGTCTGTACGCCAGGGTGCTTCAGCACGAGATAGATCACATAAACGGCGTCCTCTACATAGACTACCTTGAGCCTAAGGAGAGGATAAAGAAACTTCGCGAATGGAAAGAGGAGCAGAGGAAAAAGTTATCCGTCTGAGGGAGGTAGGCTCAACCAACGACGAAGCCTACAGGCTGGCAAAGGAGGTGGGAGTACCGGTCTTCGTCAGGGCGGACGTACAGATTTCCGGAAGGGGGAGGATGGGGAGGAGGTGGATCTCCGACG
>WFXS01000092.1 GCA_015490465.1 Caldifarciminota bacterium | reverse complement strand
CCGTAAAAGGACGCCAACCTTTCCCTCTCTCTCAGGACGGACAGGTTGAAGGCCCTACCGTACAGGCCCCGGAAGAACCACCGGAGGAAAGGCCCGGATACCTGACCCCTCACGACGGGCCGGTTTACTACGTAGAACCTTCCCCGCACTACGACGGCCAGATATTCCCCTTCCCACACCCATACCTTCGCGTGGGCAAAGGGGTAGCCGTGATCGGCGAGGTGGTTGAGATGGACCCGCAGGAGACTGTCTGCCCCCCTCAGGTCGGTACCTCTGCATACGAAATGCGAAGACAGGATGAGGCAGGCCTCTATCAACTCTCCCCCGTCAGGTACTCCTTTACCCTTCTCGCAAGGACGATGTTGAAGGTGGGAAGTGAGGCTATCTCCTGAACGGACGCCATCCTTATCCTCTCAAGGGAGCCGAAGTGGGACAGGAGGATTTTCTTTTTCTTCTTACCTATGCCCGGGATCCTGTCAAGTACACTCTTTCCGTACTTCTTACTTCTCAGCGTCCTGTGGTACTTCAGGGCGAACCTGTGGGCCTCGTCCCTCACCCTCATGAGGAGCCTCAGAGCGGGATCGTTCATGGGTAGCTGGACGACCTCGCCGGACGGCAGGTACAGGGTCTCGTACCGTTTGGCCAGAGCCACGGCCGGAACCTTTACCCCGGTGTCCTCCATGGCCTTTAAGGCCGCCCTCAACTGTCCCAGTCCGCCGTCTATGAGTACGAGGTCCGGAACCTCCCCTCCCTCCTCCTTCAGGCGCCTGAACCGGCGGCTCACCACCTCGTACATGGCGGCGTAATCGTCTATCCCCTCAAAGCTCTTTATCCTGAACCTCCTGTACCCGGACTTAAACGGTTTCCCGTCCTTGAAGACCACCATGGAAGCTACCCGGCTCTCCCCGAAGGTGTGGGAGATGTCGTACCCCTCTATCCTGACCGGAACCTCAGGAAGACGCAGGACCTTCTTGAGGGAGGAAAGGGCCGGGTTGGTACGCTCCTTAGCCATCAGGATGGAATCCAGCTTTGAGTAGGCGTAATCGGAGGCCACCTTAACGATTTCCTCCTCCTCAGGCGTGGGTTCCCTCACCCTCACGCCGGCCACGGCCTTCAGGTCCGTTCCCGGCCGGGTTATTATCTCAACGGGGAGGTCGGTATTGTTGGCGTAATAAACTGTGAGAAACTCCCGCAGCGTACCGGCGTCCCCCTCTATGGACGATGAGACGTGAAAGGCGAATACGTCCACCACCTCCCCCCCATGGAGAACGTACAGGACCACCACGGCGTCGTTCCCGTGGGACCCCACGACCCACAGGTGTTTCCTCTCCCTCCTCCGTCCAACCACCTCCTGAAAGGCCCTGAGCCTGTCCCTCCACACGGCTGCGGCCTCGTAGTTGTACCTCTCCGCCTCCTCCATCATCCTCTCGTAGAGCAGTCTCCTGACCCCTTCGGAATCCCCCCGCAGGAGCTTTCTCAGACCCTCAACGGCCGTCCTGTACTCCTTCCCAACTTCGTAGGCACAGGGGGCGAGACACCTGCCGATGTGATACTCAACGCACGGGGGTATGCGTTTCCGGGAGGGCAGTTTCAGGGAACAGTTTCGCACAGGGAAGAGGCGTCTGGCAAAACGCATGAACTCCCTTAGGGCCTTCCTCCTCAGGAAGGGTCCGTAGTTCTCTCCACTCCCCTGAGGGGTACGTACGACGGTTATCCGGGGAAACTCCTCGTCGGTAAGGTGTATGTAGAGGAAAGGGTTTCCGTCCTTGAGACGCACGTTGTACCTCGGTCTGTACCTCCTTATCAGGTTCGCCTCCAATACGAGCGCCCCCTCCTCCGTCGTCGTCGGTATGATCTCTATCTCGTCTGCCTCTCTGACCATGGAGGCTATGCGGTCGTTATCCGGTCTGAGGTACGCCCTCAGCCTTCGGGATAGGTCCTTCGCCTTCCCAACGTAGATGGGCTTTCCTTTCCGTTTGAAAACGTACACGCCGGGGGAATCGGGGGCGTTGAGGACGGTCTCCTTTACCCTACCATCCATAGGATAGGGAGAGGTAGGTCAGCGGTATAGGTATGACCGACAGCCTGCCCGACGCCACCATGGTGTAAATGGGCATTACCACACCGCCACTGACACCGAACCTCCCGAACCTCTTCAGATACCCTCCCCTCAGGGTGAGGGCCATGTACCCCTGATCCTCTATGGCGAGGGTACTTATACCCACCCCCGACACCGTATAGCCCACGGCAACGTCGTAGTTCTTCAAAAAGGTTCCAACGTAAAACGTTGAGGTCAGGAGGTTTACGGTGTGTTCTCCGGTCTTCATGTTGAGGCTACCCACCTCAACCGACACGTAGGAGGATGTACCCAGACCTGTACTCACGCCCACCGTGGGGTAGGCGACCACCTTCGGCAGGGCGTTGGATACCAGGCCCGGAAACGTGGCGTGCATGCCGAGACTAAAGAGTAAAAACTCCATGGGATACCTCCAGGCCGAAAGAGACCGCCCTGCGCGGATGGTAGTAGGTTATCTGAAAACGGCGTCCGAGCCTTCCGAACCCTATGCCAGCGTACGGGCCGGTGTCGTCTCCTGTGAAGATGAAGCCCACGAAAGGCATCGGTCTCCACCTGCGGGCGAAACGGTACGCCAGATATACCTCCCCTCCGGCCTCGTTATCCCTGTCTCTCGTGATATACCCCTTTCCCATTACCCTGAGTTCCCCGGAGGGAGAGAATCCGGTATACCTGAGGGTCAACCCTGCTACGGGAGGCCTGTGCATCTCAAATATATCGCTCGGCCTGAGAAGGAGGGCTACGAAGGAGGAAACGTAAACGCTCCTCCTGCCCAGCACGAACTCCCTGTCAAACCCCACGTGCAACTTGGGAGAGAGTAGAGTGCTACCCCAGAAGGCCGTCTGCTTAAGGTAAACGGTACTGTTCCCGAGGAGCCTCTTAAACTCCAGAAACATGGGAACCACCCTGTCGGGTGAAGTGTAGGCGAAACCGCTGCTGAGGTTGTAATCCTCCCCGTACCGGGTGAACCTCATACCGAAACCGTCTCCATAGATCCACTCCTCGTAGAAGTCCACCACCACATCCTTGCCACCCGTATCCACCGGATAGGATCCGATATAGGCGCTCCTCTGAAAGTGGGTGTAGAAGACGTCAACACCGAACTCGCCCAGAAGTGAGTTATCCGTAATCAACGTCAGGCGGAGTAGATCGCTCTGGTAATCGCCGACGTAATCCCTGTAACTTCCCCAGAACTTACCCCCAACTTCAACGTAGGTCCTCCCCATCTTCCTGCCCACGGAAATTGAGGTGGGATAGACGAACTCAGGGGTACGCAGTGTCATGAGGTAGGTGGAGTACTCACTGGCCGGAGACCTGACGGAGTAGTAATAATGGTAGGCGAAGGCGTAATCGCTCATAAAGGACGGGGAACCGATCAGAGTACCCCGGTTGAACGTACTTTCAAGGGACGAAGTGTTTTCTAAACTCACGTACCCCCCCAGAGATACACTGTAAAAGTACAGAGGAAGTGTCTGTAAGTACACTAAGTGGCGGCGCGGGGACTTGAACCCCGGACCTAGGGTTTATGAAACCCTCGCTCTGACCGGCTGAGCTACGCCGCCCTGAGGCTGATATTATAAGGGCGGCACGTACGCGGGGTGTGGTCTATCCCGTCTCCTTGGCCTTACGGGAACATTCATCCGCCTTTTCTTTGTTTCACAGTAGTTTCGCGCTTACAGGTAAAGTGGGTTAAGGTTAAGATATGGAAATGCCCTACCGATGCCAACAAAACCGTTGTTGAACGGGTATAGGCGCTGTTCACACCGGGTCAATCTGCCCTTTGATGCTTAAAAATACTCCTATTTAATCCCGAAGTTTCTTTACGGAGGAGAGATCTACCGTGGCGTACTTACCCCTCCCCATATAGAGTGTGGGCCTTACGACCTTCAGATCCATCCCACCGTCCTCCGCCATCTCAACGAAGTCGGGGTCGTAGTACACCCTCTTAATCTCCCCCCATATCAGGGTATGATCCCCTATCAACCTGTGATCCAGATACTCGCAATCAAGGACGAGGTACGCCCCTTCAATTATGGGGTTCTCCAGAGGGGACATGAGGTGGGGCAAGGGGAACTCCTCAAACTTGTCTACGTCCCGGCCGCTTACGGAACCTATGCGCTCAACCAATTCCGCCCTCTCGTAGGGAAAGAAGTGGACGGCGAAGGTGAGCGCCCTCAGTATAACGTCGTGGCTGAAACGCTTAGGGGCAACGGATATGGAGTATATCGGCGGATCAAACGAGAGGGGAGTATGCCATACGAGGCTCATGGCCGTTTTCCTCTCCCCGTCGTAAGACGTGGCAACCACTGCAGATCTCGGGTAGGAGGCGTATAACCTGCGGAAGTTGAACCTGATCTTCTCCTTCACGGCGACGATTATACCGCTGGCATCAGGTTACCTTCACTATGCGGTAATGCTTTTTACCCCGCCTGAGGACTATCACCTTGCCCCCTATGGCGTCTTCGGGAGTTACGCGGCGCCCGAGGTTTTCAACGCGGACGTTGTTTATATAAACGCCCCCACCCTTTATGAGACGCTTCGCCTCCCCCTTGCTCGGTGCCAGGCCGCTCATTACTAAGAAGTCCACGACGGGTATGCCTTCCCTGAACTTCTCTTCGGATACTTCGGCCGACGGAACTTCGGAGAATATATCCAGCAGTTCATCGGCGGATAACCCCTCAAGGGACCCACCGAAGAGTACACGGGTGGCCTTTACCGCCCTCTGCAAACCCTCCTCACCGTGGATCATCCGGGTCATCTCCTCCGCAAGCCTCCTGTGGGCCTCCCTCCTCTCCGGATGCTCCTTAAGGGACTCCTCTAACGCCTTTATCTCCTCCTCCGGAAGGAAGGTGAACAGCTTGAGGTAACGTATAACGTCCCTGTCCTCCGTGTTTATCCAGAATTGGTAGAACCGGTAGGGTGAGGTTTTCCGGGGGTCAAGCCATACGGACGTTCCGGCCTCCGTCTTACCGAACTTCTTACCTGAGGACGTCGTCAGGAGGGGCAGTACCAGACCGTAGGCCCGCTCGCCACGGACCTTCCTTATGAGCTCTATGCCGGCGGTTATGTTGCCCCACTGATCGCTTCCCCCTATCTGCACCCTGCACCCGTAACGGTCGTAGAGCTGAAGGAAGTCGTAGGCCTGAAGGAGCATGTACGTGAACTCCGTAAAGGATATCCCTCCCTCCCTTCCGAGGCGGTTCCTCACCGACTCCTTCTGGAGCATGTAGTTCACCGTGAAGTGCTTCCCCACGTCCCTGAGGAACTCTATAAAGCCCAGAGGCTTCAGCCACTCGGCGTTGTTCACCACGATGTAATCTTCGGTAAAGTTACCGGCTATTCCGGTTATCTGTCCCTTTATGCTCTCAACGTTCTTTTCAATTTCCTCCTCCGAAAGAAGCGGTCTCTCTTTCTCTTTCCCACTCGGATCACCGATAAGTCCCGTCCCACCCCCTATCACGAATATGGGCTTAAACCCGTACCGGGAGAAACGGATCAGCGTAATTATGGGAAGGAGATGCCCGACGTGGAGGCTCGGACCCGTAGGGTCAAAACCGGCGTATACGGGACTCCTTCCCTCGCGGAGGAAGTCTTCTGCCCCTTCGGTCAGGTCGTATATCACTCCCCTCCATCGGAGTTCGGATAATAGATCCTTCACGGCGGCAATTATATCCCCGATATTTACCCCTTAAATCACAACCCTCGCGTCCACGGCCACGACCCCCTTACCCTCCGGTAGGGCGAAGAGGGGGTTTATGTCTAACTCCTTTATCTGCGGGAACTTCTGTACCAGCTTCGCCACCTTCAGGATGGCGTCCTTTATGGCGGGTATGTCGGCCCTCGGCTCGTCCCTGAAGGCCTGGAGGACGTTGTACCCCTTTATGCTCCGTATCATATGCTCCGCCCACGGCTCACCGAAGGGTACCACCCCAAGGGAGACGTCTTTGAAGACCTCCACCATTATGCCACCGAGACCGAAGAGGACGACGTGGCCGAAGAGCTGATCCATCTTCGCCCCCACTATCAGCTCCCTCCGGCTCCTCACCATCTCCTGAAGCAGGAAGCCCTTGAAGTCTATGCCGTGGGCCCTGGCGCTCTCCTCCATATCCCTTACGCGCTTCAGGAGCATCTCCTCGTCCTTTACGTTGAGGGCCACCCCTCCGACGTCCGTCTTGTGTATGCCCTCGTCGGCCACTATCTTAACGGCCAGAGGGTAGTTGAGGCCGGAGGCGTACTTCAGGGGGTCCTCACCGACGGGTACGAAGCGGTAGGGGGCGACCTTTATCCCTATGGCCTCCACCAACTTAAGGGCGTCTACCAGGTCCAGTCTCTCCTTACCCTCAAGGAGTTCGGCCACCTTTTCGGTGTCTATCACGGCCGGGTTGTGGGTGTCCATGAAGCGGGGCTTGTAGATGTAGTAGTCCCTGCTTACAGCGAGGGCTTTCAGGGCGTCCCCCGGCTCGTCAAAGAGGGGGAAGTCGTACATCTTCTTGACGGTGGCCACCTCCTCCTGCGTGCTGAAGATGACCACGGCTATGGGCTTGTCGTACTTCTCGGAGAGGGCCTTTATCTTGGGGATGAGGGGGCGGGAGATGTCGGCCTGGTTGGGGGAGTAGACGTGGAGGAAGACGAGGCCGTCCAGCTGGGTCTCCTTCAGGGCCTGCTCTATGACGGCGACGTAGAGGTTGAAGTCAAACATATCCCCGAGGTCAAGGGGGTTTGTGGGGTTTATGACGTTAGCCCGGAAGTGCTTCCGTACCTCCTTCAGGAAGCGGTCGGAGAAGGGCACCAGTTCAAAGCCGTACTCGTCCACGGCGTCGGCCGCCACGACGGCGTGTCCCCCGGACCTGGAGATTATGGCGAGGCGGTTCCCCCGCATGGGCGGAAGGGAGAAGGCCTTGGCGGCGTTTATCATATCGTGGAGGGTATGCACCCGGACGAAGCCGAGCTGCCTGGTGGCGGCGTCCACTATCCGGTCATCTACGGCGAGGGAGGCCGTGTGCGACTTCGCTATCCCCTGACTGGACTTGCCGGTGTTGGACTTGTGGATTATGACGGGCTTGGTGACGTGCCTCCCCACCTCCATGAACCGCCTACCGTCCTTTATCCCCTCAAGGTACATGCCAATAATTCGGGTGGAGGGGTCGGCGTTCAGGTACTCAAGGAAGTCGTTCTCGTCCATCTGGAGCTTGTTTCCGAGGCTCACGAACTTGTTGACGCCGAGGTTCTCAAAGGACAGGAGGTCTATGTAAGAGAGGCCTATCCCCCCGCTCTGGGAGAGGATGGAGATGTTTCCGGCCTTCGTGGTCTCCGGGTACATGGCCGTGAAGGGGAGGACCACCCCCTTCTCAAGGTTGATTATGCCGAGGCCGTTCGGTCCCACGAACCTTATGCCGTACTCCTCGGCTATGTCTAACATCTGCCTTTCCAGTACCTTCCTCTCCTCGGCAAACTCACCGAACCCGGCCGACTCTATCACCACCCGCTTTATTCCCTTCTTGCCGCAGACCTCAAGGATGTGGGGGACGGTGTTGGCGGGGGTTATTATGACGGCGAGGTCTATGCCCGGAGGGACCTCGTTTAGGTCGCTTATGATCTGCTGGCCGTAGAGGACGCCCCCGCGGGGGGAGTACATGTATATCCTTCCGGGATAACCGAAGCGCAGGAGGTTCCCGACTATCACCCGACCGAGGTTCCCTTTCCGGGGGGAGGCTCCAAAGACAATAATGCTGTCGGGGTAGAAGAGTTTCTCCATAGAGGGGGATTCTACCTGTGAATGGGCCGGCAAATAAGGTCGTTGTTGGGAGTGAGAATAGCCTGATCGTACCCCACTATTCCCATTGCAAATACGAATAACTTCCGACTGGATTTGCCTCTTGATTCGTTCAAAGGTATCCGTGATTCCGTTAACGTAGCATCACGTATTGACGATCCTTCCCTACGGGGATAAAATATTAACGCTGTGCCGGTAATTTCCATCGTAATAGTGGGTGTGGCTTTCCTGATAGGCGGGTACTTCCTGTACGGCAGATGGATAGCAAGGCTCCTCGGTGTGGATCCATCAAGGGAACCTCCCTCAAAGCGTCTGTACGACGGCAAGGACTTCGTGCCGGCCAGAAACTGGCTGGTCCTCTTCGGTCACCACTTCGCCTCCATAGCCGGGGCCGGCCCCATAGTCGGCCCCACGCTTGCGCTGATATACTGGGGATGGCTCCCGGCCCTCCTCTGGATCCTGTTCGGTAGCGTCTTCATGGGAGGGGTTCACGACCTCGGCTCCCTCATGGTCTCCCTCCGGAACGATGCTACGAGCATATCCGAGA
Source organism: Caldifarciminota bacterium (assembly GCA_015490465.1). Taxonomy (GTDB): domain Bacteria; phylum Hydrothermota; class Hydrothermia; order LBFQ01; family LBFQ01; genus JAADCS01. The sequence continues at coordinate 2,245 of WFXS01000092.1, read as the reverse complement.
ATTCCCGACGCTACATATCCGAAAGGGCGCGGGTAGTATTTTCCCTGTTCGTATGGTTCGCCCTCGTCCTGATAATCGCCGTCTTCGCTCACTACGCCGCCAGCTCTTACATGAAGGACCCCCACATAGTGTGGCCCTCCCTCGGTCTCATACCCGTGGCTTTCATCTTCGGATTCCTCGCCTACCGCCTCGGTCTGAACATCGTCCTCTCAACCGTTATTACCGTGATCCTCATGCTCCTTCTCATCCCCCTCGGCGAGGTTATGCCGGTGGAGGCCTCGTACACGGTCTGGATGGTCGTCCTCTTCGTCTACGCCTACGTGGCCTCCCTCATTCCCGTTCAGTACCTGCTCCAGCCGAGGGACTATCTCTCCGCGTACTTACTCATAGGTGGCATGGCCCTTATGCTCGTCGGCGCCCTCGTCTCCGGCAGGACCATGAACGTACCTCCGCTGTTAAGGGAGTCTTCGGCCCCCCTTCCCTTCGTACCCTTCCTGTTCGTGACCATAGCCTGCGGTGCCATATCCGGCTTCCACTCCCTCATCGCCTCCGGTACGACGGCCAGACAGTTGCCCTCCGAGAGGTACGCCCAGAGGATCGGGTACGGCGGCATGCTCATGGAGGGGGCGCTCGCCCTCTTAGTGGTGGTCGCGGTCGGCTCCCTCTCCTCCGGCCTTGACGTGAAGAACCCCATAGGGACCTTCGGGAACGGTGTCTCCAACATCACCCCCTTCCTCGGTAAGTACGGCGGTTACTTCGCCATCCTCGTCCTGAACGCCTTCATACTCACCACTCTGGACACGGCCACCCGCATAGCCCGGTACGTAACGGAAGAGCTCTTCGGTGTTAGGAACATGTTCCTGTCCTCCGCCATAGTCGTGGGGGTCGCAGTCCTGATAATACTCGGCGGTCAGGCCGGCAAACTCTGGACGGTCTTCGGTGCGGCCAACCAGCTCCTTGCGGCCCTCGCCCTCCTCGTGGTCACGGGCTACCTCATGAGTATAGGGCGCACATCCCTCCCCGCCATGCTGCCCGGTCTGTTCATGCTCCTCATAACCCTATCCGCCCTACTCTATCAGGTAAGGGTCCTCCTCTCCGTGCCAAAGCCCAACTACGTGGCTGTCGTATTCGCCGTTGTCCTGTTCCTCCTCGGTCTATACGTCGGTGGGGAGGCCGTTTACCGGTGGATCTCAGGCCGTGGAGTTAAAAAACGTACGACTGTAGAATAGCACCCATGCCGAAGGTGAAGCTGGAAGAGCTGTTCAACATAGCAGAGTACGAGAGAAAGGCCCGTACCAAGTACGAGGCCATCGTTGTGATAGGGAAGTACGCCCGGTATCTGCTGAGGACGGGGGCGATGAAGAAGGAGAGGGTGAAGGACAATCCCGTCATAATAGCCGCCCGCATGTTCGTTGAGAAGGGGATACCCTATCGCCGTTTAGACGAGAAGAGCGATAAGGGTGAAGGTACTGATAGGGGTTAGCGGTAGTATAGCCGCCTTTAAATCTCTGATTCTCAGCCGTCTCCTTTTTAAGCGTGGGCATAAAATAAAGGTCATCCTGACGAGGGGGGCGCTGCACTTCGTTGCACCCCTGTCCTTCAAGGAGCTGGCGGGGGCGGAGGTCTTTACGGAAGAGGACTTTTTTAAGGGGAACACCCATATTGATCTCGCCCGGTGGGCCGACCTCTTCCTCATAGCACCCGCAACTTACAACGTCATCGGTAAGGTGGCCGTCGGTATAGCGGACGACCTCCTGACTTCTACGGCGGCGGCCTACCCCGGCCCCATCCACTTCGCCCCGGCGATGCATACGGAGATGTGGAGAAACCCGATCCTCAGGAAGAATATTGAGACTCTGAAGACCTTCGGTCACGTTGTCCTTCCGGTGGGAAGCGGGGACCTCGCCAGCGGGGACGTGGGGGAGGGTAGAATGCTTGAGCCGGAGGAGATAGTTTCCTACGTTGAGGATGTACGGAAATTGCGGGAGTTCTGGGAGGGTAAGAGGGTCGTGATCACGTACGGAGGCACCAGAGAGCCTATAGACGACGTCCGGGTCATAACCAACCTATCGTCGGGTAAGATGGGTATAGCCCTCGCCTCCGCCCTTACCTCGGCCGGGGCCCACGTGGTGGCCGTGGCGTGCGGTGGGGTTGTGGCGGCCCCCTCACGGGAGTTTTACAGGGTGAACACGGTTGAGGAGTTGTACGACCTCCTGAAGGGGATGGATTACGACTACCTCTTCAT